>QIBA01000052.1 GCA_003225175.1 Acidobacteriota bacterium | reverse complement strand
ATCTGCTCTCGCAGTTACCAGGCAACTTCGGCGGAGCGATCGTAGTGGTTCAGCACATGCCGGAAGGATTCACCGAGTTATTTGCGCAGCGTCTGCACGAGTCCTGCGCCATCGACGTGAAGGAAGCTCGCTCAGGCGATCTGCTGCTCGCCGGGCGCGCACTGATTTGCCCCGGCAACCGGCACATGCGCGTGAAGCGCATGCCGCTCGGCGACATGGTGGTGCTCGGCGACGATGACAAGGTCAATGGACATCGCCCATCCGCGAACGTTCTCTTCCGCTCGCTCGCACACGATTTCGGAGCGAACGGAATTGCTCTTCTGATGACAGGAATGGGAGAGGATGGCGCCGATGCCCTGGGAGAAGTTAAGAGCGCAGGTGGGCTCACAGTAGCCCAGGACGAGTACTCCTGCGTGGTGTTCGGCATGCCCAAAGCTGCAATTGAACGCGGACATGCTATGCGGGTGGTCTCGCTGGATGCGCTGGCGAATCTGTTGATTCGTCACTGCAATCCGTCGAAGCAGCCCGAACAGTCAGAAGTTGGATTGGAAGCATAAGGCAAAGCTGTAAGGAGAAACGATCATGGAGCAATTTGCTGCATTGGTTAAGGCGAAGGACAACAAACCATTGCGCTACCTGATAGTCGATGACTCGATCTTCGCGCGCAAAAACCTCGCCAAGATGCTGGAGTCCTTTGGCGGCGAGGTTGCGGGTGAAGCCGGCGACGGCTGCACGGCCATCACCGAGTACGAGCGCGTACATCCCGATTTGGTACTCATGGACATCACCATGCCCCAGATGGAAGGCATCGAGGCCGCGGAGCGCATCGTGCGCCAATATCCAAATGCGCGCGTAGTGATGGTATCGTCGGTGGGATACCAGGAGAACATCGTGGCGGCGCTGCAGAAGGGCGCTCGCCATTTCGTGCAGAAGCCGGTCAAGGCCGACGTTCTGTATGAAGTCGTCCGCTACGTCATGGGAGACGATGTGCTCACCGCGCAAACCGTGAGCGCTGGAGGAAAATAGTCATGAAGATGGAGCTGATCCAGCCTTTCATCAACTCCGCCGACGCTGTGCTCGCCCAGAGCCTGCAATGCGAGACTCGTGTCGGCGACGTGAGCATGGAAGACGAGATCTATCGCCGTAAAGGCGTCGCCGCAATTATCGAGATTAACGGTGACATCGAAGGACGCATCATCCTCGATACCGACCCAGGCACTGCCATGCACATCGCCGCTCATCTTGCCGGAGGCGAAGTGGACTCTTCAGACGATCTGGTGCGGGAAACCATTTGCGAACTCGCCAATATGGTCATCGGAAATGCCATCACCAGCCTCAACGATCAGGGATTCCGTTTCAAGATCTCGCCACCGCAAGTTCATGCCGCCGAGCACGGCCTAAGCGGCAACGAAGAAACCGAGGCCCTGGTGATGTGCTTCGAGACAGCAAAAGGCAGCGTCTTCATGAATATCGCGATGCATTACAAGCGAAGACGAAAAGAAGAGCGCGCGGCAGCAGTCGTGGGATAAAGGAATCGGGTGATCGGGCGAAGTAGCAACCCTAGGCTTTCGGCGTTCGGCTCTCGGCAGTCGGCCTGCAAGCCGTTTCGTTGTTACTCCAGAAACCGTTCATTGGCCGAAAGCTGATGGCCGATTGCTGACAGCCCTGCTTGCTACTTGACCCGATGGCCCGATCACCCGATTCCCTCATCCTCCCACGGCAATAAACACCGGACTAAGCCTGCACGAGGTTGTTGTACATGTCGAATCTGTGGGATCGATATTCGGAGCCGGTATGCGAATCGGCTTGCCGTTCGCATCGGGGAGTTCCGAATCGGTTGAAGTAAGAATCACAGATGCATTTCGGGAATCGCGATTCGCGGTAAAGACCTTCAGGCTCTCTGAATCGGACGCAATCCAAACCGGACTTGGCGTCTGATCGGCCGCACTGATCGTGGAAGACAGTGAGATCGTCTTCGAGACAGCAAGGCTCAAGCTGTTGATTACGCTGACCGAATTCGAATCCCTATTCGCAACATACAGCCGGGTGCCATCGGCTAACGCCGTTACCGAAACGGGATTCGATCCTACAGCCACGTTGGTTACATTCTTAAACGCCGGAGAGGTGGGATCGGCGTTGATTACGCTCACCGTGTTCGATCCCGGATTGGTGACTACAACCCGCTGGTTTCTCGCGTCGAACACAGCATAATTCGGCGAAGCTCCAACCGTCAGGGTAGCAATCACGCTGTCGCTCGTAGCGTCAATGAGACTTACCGTTCCAGAACCTTGATTCACTACAAACACGCGGCTGCCGTCAGCTGAAGGAACCGCCCAGACCGGGCTCGATCCCACAGGAATCGTTGCTACCGCGTTGTTGTCAGCCGTAGAGACCACGGTTACCGAATTATCGCCACGGTTCACAACATAGATCTTACTGCCACTTGGCAAAGCAGCGAGATTCACGGGATTGGCTCCAACTTGAATCTCGCTTTGAAGGGCGAGTGGAAATCCGCCCAGCACACCCACGACGCGCCGTCCGAATTCGGCTACGTAGACGAAACCGGCGGCGTTTGCCAGCGAAATCGGATGCGCTCCAGGCGGCAAACCGATGGTGGTTGGCGCCGACACGCTGACAGGCTGGCCCGCTGTAATGCTGTGCTGGTCGACATGCTGTGAGATCGTGTCATTGTCGAAGTCTGCCGTGGTCACCTGGGCGGTGATTCCGTTATTCTGCACCAGCGCAAATACCGGACTCAGACCTACCGGAACAACTCCATCCACGGTGTCGCCGGAAACATTGATGTCGCTGGCCTGGCTCGTGACTCCGGCAGGATTGCAGGAAGTCAATCCCTGACCTCCAAGTTGGCAAGCCGTCATCACCGCGAAACGAAAGCTTTGAGGATCGGGAAAGGGTTGCGGCAGCGGAGTCGCCACCGGCCTGAATGTGTCACCACAACCGCATATTAGAAGGGAAAAAACGGCCGCCCAAGCCAGGGTGGTCAAGCGAGAAAACTTCATCCCAACTCCCGAATGTATTTGGTCCACTGGAACGATTGTAAATAGAGGGTGAGCACACGCGCCACTTGCAACGTGGGCCGGCACAATAATGTTCGTTTTCGTGGTTGAGCTTACTTGGTTTAGTTTACGTGGTTTTGATTACGTGGTTCCGGCCGCCCTGGCCGGTACAGAGCTGAAGATATCCCAGGTGGTCGAATTCGACGAGGAGTTCGCCAATCTTCAATCTGACGGTGAGGGAATATTCGCTCAGGAAGGGATTTTTGTAATTTAAGCCGTGTCCGGCCGGGGCGGCCGGAACCATGCTGGCAAAATTACGAACGCTATCTGGCTGCCGGCGCCGGATTCGCCTTATAGGTGGGCGACAATTCCCGCAAACGCGCAATCGTCGCCGGAATCACCGACAAGGCAAAATCAACATCCTCCTCCGTATTCTGCTTACCCAAACTGAACCGAATACTCGCCCGCGCCCGTTCCGGCGCGAGACCTATCGCCGTCAGCACATGCGATGGTTCAATTGCGCCCGAAGAGCAAGCCGCACCTGTGGAAACCGCCAGCCCTTTCAGATCCAAGGCGATCACCATCGCCTCTCCTTCAATGTGGTCGAAAAAGACGTTGCTTGTATTTGGAACACGCGGAGCGCGGCCGCTGTTCACTCCTGCCGCATCAGTATCGTTTAACAGCTTCGATTCCAGCCGATCGCGCATTCCACGAATTCGCCCTACGCTGCCGTCCGCAAATCCGCGCAGAGCAATCTCGGCAGCACAACCGAGCCCAATGATTCCCGGCAAGTTCTCTGTGCCTGCACGCCGCTGGCGTTCGTGATTTCCCCCAAAAAACAAAGGTTCAATCAACGTTCCGCGCCGTATGTACATGGCGCCAGTTCCCTGAGGACCGTGAAACTTGTGTCCCGAAATGGAAAGCAGGTCACAACCAATCCTCTTTACATCGATCGGAACTTTGCCGGCCGCCTGCACAGCGTCACTATGAAAATAAACATCAGCCTCAGCGGCAATCCGCCCAATCTCCTCCACCGGCTGCAAAACGCCGGTTTCATTGTTCGCCATCATGATGGAAATAAGCTTGGTGTTCGGCCGCAACGCCCCCCTCAGCTCATCTGGATCAATAAGCCCTTGCTCACTCACCGGCAGATATGTGACCTCAAAGCCCCGCTGCTCCAGCCGCTTGCAGGCATTGAGCACGGCATGATGTTCAATCTGGGAAGTAATGATGTGATCGCGTGCCCGAGCTATGCCGAAGATGGCGAGATTGTCGGCCTCCGTGCCGCCGCTGGTGAATACAACCTCAGCAGCGCGGCATCCGAGCAGTTTGGCGACGGACTCCCGCGCCCGCTCAACCGCCGCCCGCGCGTGCTGTCCGTGATGATGAATCGACGAAGCATTGCCAAACTCCTCGAAATAATACGGACGCATCGCCTCAAACACTTCGGGAAGAAGCGGAGTGGTCGCATTACTGTCGAGGTATACCCGGTGCATGAGTCTATTGTAGGCGAATGATCCAGCTAGTGTGGCATGACAATGCGATTGCTAAGGCTCGGGGCGAGTGCCTGAAAACCGCGTACATCGAAAGTGTAGATTCGTTGACAGCCCGCCTTTTCGGCGGCCCTCAAATGAACGAGATCGTGAACGCGACCGCTCACGAATCCCATACTTGCGCAATCTTCAACGATGCTTCGATAGTCGCTATTACTCAATGAGACCAACTGCAACGCGGGCAGGATATCGTCCGACAAGATTTGCCAGACGTCTATTGGTCGGAAACGCGGAACGAAGGGTGTTCGTGTCATCACCGAATAAATTTCGGTAAGCCCGTGCGCGCTGATGAAACCTTGATACTTTCCCGCGCCGATATCGTCCATGAGCGGCTTGCACCGCCCGTAGTGGACGTGAGTGTCTACAATACTCGCGACTACGATATTGGTATCTACATAGACCTTCACCGTTCGTAAAGTTCCCTGTCGCGAAGCTCACGGTCTTCTTCCACGAGCCGTTCCCAGTTGATATCCCGCGGTGCCTTTCCTGTGTACACCCAGCGTCCATTTCGCTTGACTAGACTGCTTCGGGAAACAGCGAGTCGAAGCAAGAGACCATCGGAATTCTCTGAGAGCTCCAGGCTGGACCCTGCCTTTAGACCTAACCTGTCTCGAAGAGGTTTAGGAAGAACGATACGCCCAGCCTTGTCGACACGAACATTCATAAACAGGAATTATGCCATTTTAGAATGGCAAATGCCATCACATAATACCATTTGCAGTTCCAGCAACTAGCCGCGACGAAGCGCGGCTTGAACCAGCTTCAAACGTTCGTGTCTATCGTCTATCCATCGGCACGTATTTATTCGGGTACCGCGGCCCAATGTACTCCGCGCGAGGCCGAATCAATCGGTTGTCGTCGAGTTGCTCGATGACGTGCGCCGCCCAGCCTGCAATACGGGAGACAGCGAAGACAGGAGTGAAGAGATCGACGTCGAGTCCCAAAGTCGTATAAGTCGACGCCGAGTAGAAGTCCACGTTGGCGTTCAGCTTCTTCTCGGCGTTGATGTACTTCTCGATCTTACGCGACATGTCGAACCACTTGGGATTGCCGCTGGAGCGTCCCAGATCCTCAGACATCTTGCGCAGGTGCGTGGCACGGGGGTCTTCCGTGGTGTAGACGCGATGCCCGAAGCCAGGGACTTTCTTCTTGTCCGCCAGCATGCCCGTCACATGTTCCACTGGGTCCCTCCCGGCTTTGTCCAGCGCGAACAGCATGCGCATGACCGCCTCGTTGGCTCCACCGTGCAAGGGCCCCTTCAACGCGCCGATGGCGCTGGTGATCGCCGAATGCATGTCTGACAAAGTCGCAGCAGTCACGCGAGCAGCGAATGTGGATGCATTCAGTTCGTGGTCGGCATGAAGGATGAGGGCGATGTCGAGGGCTTTTTCTGCGGTCGCAGAAGGCTTCTCGCCGGTGAGCTGCAGCAGAAAATTAGCGGCATGCGAAAGCTTCGGATCGGCATCCACCACCTTCTTCCCTTTTCGGATTCGATCGTAAATGGCAACGATCATCGCGATCTGCGATGTGAGTGCGTATGCCTTGCGCACGTTCGAATCGTGATCGACCGCTTTCTCATCGGGATCGTAGAAAGACAACGCGGAAACCGTGGTGCGCAGAACCTCCATCGGCGTGGCGCTCTTCGGGAAGCTCCGCATCATCTCGATGATGCCAGGATCGACCTTGCGCGACTCCGCCAGCCGTTGCCGGAAGTGCTCCAGTTCCTCTCGTTTAGGAAGTGTTCCGAACCACAACAAGTAGCAGACTTCTTCAAAGTTGGAGTTCTGGGCGAGTTCGTGGATGTCGATGCCACGATAAGCAAGAACGCCTTCGTCACCATCGATATAGCAGATTCCAGAATTAGCGGCGACGATTCCTTCAAGACCTTTTGTGGCGGGCGTTGTCGACATTGAGACCTCGAACGCTCTCGATTTGACCCAAAGCAAGCACGCGACCACAGTGAGCCGCATCGCGCAGAGAGCAACCCTCTGTTATATCCGAAAACCTTTTAGGGCGGCAAACCCGGAAAGGCGAACACGAAGGTCACGAAGCACACACCGGAGGTCACGAAGCTTGGTCGAGGGTGTCTGGAGTCGCGAGTCGCTTGCTGCCGTGCTAAACGCGGAAAAGAGATGATCAGCCGAGAGCCTAAGCCCTGCCGTTCTTCGTGACCTCTTCAGTTGCCTTTGTGGCCTTCGTGTTCGGCTTGTGGGTTTTCTAACTGGGCCAGATCGACAATGCCGTCTTACCCAGAATCTGCTGCTTCGCTGCATCGGTTATAGGCAGACTGCGAAAATCCTCCAGGTTCTGCTTGATCTCGGGCACCCCAGGACCCGGCCAATCCGTACCGAACAGCGTTTTGTCCGCAATCTCCTGCAGCCGGGGAAAATACTTCAGCAACGTCTTTGGAGGAATTCCGCTGATGTCCAGGTAGACATTCGGATGCCGTCTGACCAGAAAGAACGCCGTTTCCATCCACAAAGGCCGCCCGCCATGCGCCAAAATAATTTTCAATTTAGGAAAATCAACCGCCACATCGTCCACATAGATAGGATCGCCATACTTGTTTCGGGCACCGGGGAAAATTGAGGTTCCCGTATGGACCATTACAGGAATACCGCTCTGCTCAGCGACGCGATAGACGGTCTCCAACTCTTTCATGCCATTTAGATAGTCGTTCGGATAAAGCAACTGATGCGGCGGATGCACTTTGATCATGCGTATCCCCAAGCGCACGATCTGCTCCATGTCGCCTTCGACATTTGCCGTGTGTCGTGGATGAACGCTGCCGCAAGGAATCAAGCGCTTCGGATTCTCTTTCACGTAATTGGCGACGAACTCATTGACCCCAGATGTGAAGCCCATCAGGTCGGGAGCCACATAGTTGATGAGCACTGCACGATCGACGCCGATCTGGTCAAGGTGATGAAGGAATTTCTTAGGAGAGCGACAGAACTCAACGATCTCGTCAAAATTAGCCCGCTTCTTCTTCATCACAGCCAGTGCCGCCGGCTTGAACATATCAATAGGCTGAATGTGAACGTGGCAGTCGGTGATCATGAAAGTTAAGGAATCCATTCATCGAGCAACGACTGCCCCCCGAAGCCAGCGGCTGGAACTCGACGACAAAGTCCAGATCGCTACGCCCGGGATCGAATTCGGAGCTAAGCGATGAGCCGAACAAAGCCAGTCGCCGCACACGAAATCTGCGGCAGAGTGGCGCTTGCAGCCCGGCGCTTGTCTCCCATCTCGCGTTAAGGGTTAGTGCTCGGTTCCCGCCCACTGAATGGCATTAAAAAGCAGTTTGAACGTTCCTTCGGTCTGAGCCCGATTCTGGACTCGGAATCCGAGCAGAGCGATCCTCCCCTTACCATAAGTAAGCGTGACCGCTGCAGCGTGCCGCGCCAAACGATCCGCTCCGTTGATCCAGCCCGACAGCAGGATGTCCTCCGAATCTGTCGGGTACCAGGCAACGACAGAACGCTCGATATCTGCTCCTGGAATTGTCGTCTGATACGCAATCGGATCGCTTACAAACGCCGCAGCCTCTTCCGGCATTCCGTAGGCCAGCGGATTTTTCGGATCGACATCGATGCGGAGCAGTGAACCAGGAGAAGAAAACTCTTCTGGACGTACCTTTGCCAGGATGTTCCGAACCGGAACATTGAACTCCTCGATGGGCAGCTCCCCGGAAGACGCAAGCGTGATCAGGGTGCCTCCGGCCTCAACGAAATCCTTAAGCGCCTTTACACCCTCTTTGCCAATGCCGCCGGCGTACTCCGGCGGCAGCTCCTCGAAGTAGTCCGCCGAGCTCCCGTCCTGGGGCTTCGGCTTGCCGTCGACGATCATATTCTTTTCCATATCGGGAAGGACGATGGCATCGAATGAGGCGTTCAGATTCCCCGCCTTCATGGTCTTGTTATCGATGTTTTTCAGGTTGAACTCATATTGCTCGAGCAGCCACCGCGTCCAGCCCTCGTCCATGGAGGCATTCCAGGGCTTGTAGAGTCCGACGCGCACTTCCTTGAGCGTGGCGGTTGCAACATTCGGTTTTGGATCCAGGCCTCGCACTACGACGTGATACTTCGCCGCAAGTTGCTGCAAGTCGCTCGATGGCTGAAGCAGCAGCGTGCCCGGGGCATAGTGAACGCCATTGGCGGCAAATCCTTCTTTGGCGATCGAAACCGAATGCTTCGTCCTCAAGGCCGTGTTCAGCAACCGAGTGCTGTTGTTGGTCTGTGGTGAGAGAGCGTAAATCGGGCTGCCGCCCTCGACTCGTCCTTGCGGCCAGTCGGAGTCGTTGATCTTTCGCGCTCCCTTGGATACTTCCGGCGGCAACAGCTCTTTGGTGACATCCACACCCATCAACAGCGGCAATGTCCATGCAGTCACATCGTAGGGACGCAAAGGCGGCTGCCCAACGGCCACACGGACCTTGGGATAGCGCTGGCGGCCCAGCAGCTCGCCTACGAACCGTCCATAAGGCTGTGCGGTGGGGATGAGGAAGTCATTCCCATTTGCGGAAACGAGTACCTCTGCGCCGTGTTCTTCCAGAAGATGCGCCAGCCTGGCCGCGGTGACCGGATCGCGCTGGTCGCGATGGATTCGCCAAAATTCATCCGGCTTGCCGTCCTTGATCTGCTCCATTGCCATCTCTTCTGTTCCGCGCACAAAATCTTCGCGGTGATACGTGGCCGTCTCAAGAATCGCGTCTGAGGCGATGCGCTCGTAATCCATGATGTCGCGCAACCGCCAGGTGCCGCCGGCCCATGGATTGGGAAAATTGGCGGTCTTCATGTAATCAATGAGGCCCTTGCCGCCTCCGGAGAGTTCAGTCGGAGACAGAGTGATGGGCGTCGCAATCCGCGCGGAAGCTGCTTCGGTGAGCAGTCCGAAGATGTTCTTGAACTGCGGCGTGCCTTCGGTAGCCCCCGGCCAGTACTGGTCGTAGACATATCCATAGACGACACCCGGCTTATGCTGCTGCTCGAGGCGCCACGCCATGGTTGATCCAATCACGTTGATGCCACGCCACATGAGCGGACTCACTGAGGTCGCGATCGGGTCAGTATAAGGCGGCACAAAGAGCCGCGGTCCAATGGATCCCATCTGGTGCTCGTCCAGCCATATTTGCGGATACCACTCGTGATATGCGGCGTGGGTCATGGCTCGCGTTTCCTTTTGCGTGAGCATGTACCAGTCGCGGTTGTCGTCGTGACCAACGTAGGAGTGATAGAGCCACGGCATGCGTCCGCCTTCGTATTTGGTGCCGACGTACTTGCGATACCAATCCGTGACCATGATCTCTCCATCGGGATTAAGCGACGGCACCAGCAGCAGGATCACATTACTCAATCGGCGCAGCGTCTCAGGATCTTCCGCCGTAATAAGCGCGTGTGCCCACTCCATGGCCATCTGTGAAGAGCCGATCTCGGTGGAATGGATATTGCAGGTCACCAGCAGAATTACTTTGGCCTCGCGAACAAGGCCATCAATTTCCTGCTCGGAGCGTCCGCGAGGATCAGCAAGCTTGCGCGCGATCTCCTGATACTTGGCCTTGTTCTGCAGATTCTCCTTCGTCGAGATCGCCGCCAGGATGAACTCGTTGCTTAACGTTGTCTGGCCCATGTTCTCGACCTGAATCCGCGGAGACTTTGACGCCAGGTATTTGAAATAAGAAACGATCTGGTGATAGTCGGCAAGCTTGCGATCTGCCCCGACTTCGAAGCCCAGGAACTGCGAGGGAGTCTGGATCTTTTCGGGAGAAGCATCCGGCGCGGGACTCGCAAGTGCCGAAAGGCCGAGGAGCGCACACACTAAGACAGTCTGGAGGGTGAGGATGAAAGATTTCATAGGAACTCGCTTCGTTGAATCAGATATGGAGCCGTGGCTCGAATTATTGGGAGCAGATTATAACCTGAGTTTCTGGAGTAAGGACGCTCCGTCGACTACATCTGCCGGGTCGCACCGTTGCCCATGCCTGCCGCCGCCAGCACGGCACGCTTAGCGAATACTCGAATCATCTCGCGACGATATTCCGGAGTAAGCAGCGATGTGGTGAGAGGCTTGGCCATTTTTGCCGCCAACTCGCCGACCACGGCTGCCGCGTGTTCGTTGAGTGCCTTGCCAGCCAGCGCGTGGCTCGCTTCCTTCACCAGCAGTGGCGCTGGGTTCACTCCTGTAATCGCCATGCGCGCATCGGCAATGATGCCTTGAGCGTTTTTCTTCAGTGCCGCTGCGACTCCGGCGAGCGGATAATCGATCGATCCTCGCAGGCGCAGCTTTTGATAGACACCTTCGTATCCAGCCATCCGTTCCGGCAAAAAGACGCGCGTTACCATCTCGTTCTTTGCGAGCTTAACGCGCGCATCGCCGATGTTGGTGTAGAACTCGGCCAGAGGAAGGCGGCGATTGCCCGTTGCTCCAGCGATCTCTAACTCTGCTTCAAGACAGAGCAGCGCGGCGGGAGAATCCGCGGAAAAGGCTGCCCAGCATTTCTTCCCCCCGGGCGCCACATGGCAGAGATCGCCATCCTTCTTTATGCAGAAGCCGCAGGACTTTCGCCAGGTGAGCGACTGGTTATACCAAAGGCAGCGCGTGTCCAGACAGATATTGCCGCCGATCGTACCCATATTGCGCAGGATCGGCGATGCCACCGTCGCCACCGCCTCGCGCAATACGGGATAACTGCGTCGAATGAACTCCGAATCCTCGATCGTGCTGAGCGTCACCAGCGCACCGATCTCGGTGCCGTATCCCGAAATGGAACGGATACTCCTCAGTTCTTCAATGCCACGGATGTCGAGGAGATACTTCGGCGTAAACAACCGCTGCTTCATCGATGGCAGCAGGTCGGTCCCGCCGGCGATAATCTGGATGTCGGGCGTGTGTTGAGCAAGGTAGCCGACGGCGTCTTCAATCGAGCGTGGGCGTAGGAGTTTGAATGGCGGAAGGCTCAAGGATGCATCTCGTCAGATACCATTATCTGGAGTAGGAATGACATCAATCGTCTCCCGCATCCGGTTCGTTGGTAGCTCCCGCCCGTGCCGGATCCGCCGGATGGCGCATCGGACCGCGCCCCTTAAACCATAAACTGCCACCGTGTTCGCGGAATTGTGTGGGTTTTGAGGCCTCATTCGAGCCGCGGAAAGCTGCTTTTTGTGCCTCATTACGCGCCTTAATTGCCGCTAAAACGCGGTCTGGAGTGAACGGAGCTTCCCTTAAACGCACTCCGATCGCGTCGAAAATAGCGTTGGAAATGGCGGGAATGCACGCCGCGAGCGATCCTTCCGACGCTTCTTTGGCGCCGAAAGGGCCTTCGGGATCAATGCTTTCGACGATATAAGTGATGATTTCAGGCGATTCAACCGCCGACGGAGACTTGTATTCGAGCAGTCCAGGGTTCATTAATAGGCCATCCTTCCAGACCATTTCCTCCTGTAATGCCTGCCCTAAACCCATCCAAACGGAGCCAATAACCTGTCCTTCGACGCTTACAGGGTTTAAAGCGCGCCCACAATCGTGCGCAGCCCAGATCTTATGGACGGTAACGACACCCGTTTCCTCGTCCACACTGATCTCGGCAACCTGCGCAGAGTACGAATAAGCAGGCGAAGGACCGACTCCAGCGCCTTTATGTTTGCCTCCACGAGCCTCTGCAGGGGGCGCGTAAGATCCGGTTCCGGTCAGCGCAGCGCTGAAATCGATAGCCGCAACGACCGCTTCTTCGAACGACATCTGGTCTTTTGGACCTTCATCCTTGCGCTTTTGCTGCACAGAATGCCGCAGAATCTGCCCTTCGACACGTCCGGAGACGCTGGCTGCGGTGTCCGGAAGCACCAAAGCCGCGCCGCTCTTGGTTACCAAATCATCGCGCATCGCGATTTTTTCCGGCGCACAAGCCATCTTGCGCGCGGCCGCAGTGACGATTTTTTGCTTCACTTCTTCCGCAGCACGCTTCGCAGCATTGCCGTTCATGAACGTCACACGGCTCGAATAAGAGCCGATATCGACCGGAGTGAGGTCCGTGTCAGCCGCCACAACTTTCACTCTTGCCAGGGTGCATCCGAGCACTTCGGCCACAATTTGCGCAATCATGGTGTCCGATCCCTGGCCGATATCCGATGCTCCGGTGTACACAACCACGCCGCCATCGCGATCAATCTTGATATTCACCGTCGAATGCGGCATATCCGAACGAATAATCGAGTTCGCAGCACCGCTTACATAGTGACTGCAACCCATTCCCAGACCGCGTCCGCGCCCAAGCTTCCCCTTTCGGGACGCCCATTCTGAGCCTTGGAGAACCTTATCTATGCACTCTGGAAGCCCATAACTCTGTACGCGAAGGCCGTTGATCGTGATGCAAGGCGGCTTGAGCAGGTTCACGCGACGAATTTCTGCAGGATCCATATGGATCGCAACGGCCAATTCATCCAGTTGCGATTCGAAGGCGAAACGAACATTTACTGTGCCGTGTCCGCGCATGGCTCCGCACGCAGGCTTGTTGGTAAGCACGCGATATCCGTCGTAACGGATATTGGGAATGTCGTATAAAGCGCCCAGAAGCGCCCCGGAGTAGAGGATTGTAACGACTCCATAAGAGCAATAAGCGCCGCCATCCTGAATGACTCGCGCCGCAACGGCGGTGATTCGGCCGTCCTTCCTAACTCCCGTTTTGAGATCGACGATCGTTCGCGGTCTTCCGCGATGTGCCCAGAAAACCTCTTCGCGCGTATAGGTGATCTTTACCGGAGCTTTGGCCTTACGAGCCGCAACGGCGGTGATAATTTCCAGCGGAATAATCTCGCTCTTACCGCCGAAACCGCCGCCCACAAGGGGCTTAATGACGCGAATCTGCGCCATCGGCATCTCGAGGACGATGGAAAGTTTGTGCTGAAGGTAGTACGGAACCTGAGTCGACGACCATACGGTCAGCCGTCCCGGTTGCCCAGTTTGGGAATCGAACTCGAAGCTTGCGAGAGTGGAATGCGGCTCCATCGCCGCATGTGTCACTTCATTGGCAAGATATCGATCTTCGAGTATGTACGCCGCTTCGCGAAATCCTTGATCCGGGTCGCCAAAGACGTGGTGATAATCCTTCTCAACGTTGTTCGGCTTCTCCGCATGAATGAAGTCGGAAGTGGCCTTCATCGACTCTTCCGGATCGAAATACGCCGGCAGTGGCTCATATTCGGCGTCGATGAGCTCGAGAGCGCGCTCGGCAACCGACTCCGACTCGGCGACGATACAAGCCACGTTGTCGCCGACGTAACGGACTTTGTCCACGGCAAGCGCGGTTTCATCGTGCCCGACAGGAAGAATTCCGTACTTGTTGGGAGCGTCATGGCCCGTCACGATTGTGACTACGCCGTCGACAGCCAGCGCGCGAGTCGCGTCAATGCGCTTGATGACTGCATGCGGATACGGCGAGTGTAGAATCTTGGCGATGAGCATTCCGGGAAGGGTGAGATCGTCAGCGTACTTCCCTGCTCCCGTGGTCTTACCGGCCGAGTCGATAAGCGCTACCGGCTTTCCGATGACTGAGAACTCTGACATTTCTTAATTTACCGTCCCGCGCTGGCGATTCCTTCCTGCTCAGCCCGAATCGCAGCTTTGATCGCCTGATACATCTGCGTGTAGCCGGTACAACGGCATAGGTTCCCGCTCAGCGCGTGGCGGATATCTTCGTCGCTAGGTTCGGGATTGCGCTCGAGCAGTGCCTTCACGGTCATGATGAAACCGGGCGTGCAGTATCCGCACTGCGCCCCTCCCCAGTCTCCATATGCCTTTTGGATCGCGGCCATCGCGCCATGCTCAGCGACACCTTCTACGGTTGTGATTTCGGGCCCGCGTCCTTCATCGTCAGCCGATAGTGAAGCGGCGATCATCGTGCAGGAGAGCATGGGAGTGCCATCGATCAAGACGGTGCACGCTCCGCAGGACGAGTCGTCGCAGCCGCGCTTCGAGCCGGTAAGCTGCAGGTCCTCGCGCAGCGCATCCAGCAGTAGCTTCGAGGGCTCAATAGCCACCTCACGCGACCTGCCGTTTACCCGCAACTCGATCAGCTCTTTTTTCATTACGTAAACTACCTAAGCATACTCGCTTCCTGCGGGATCTCTGCGTGCCTACACATGTCGGGATTTGTTCTCAATAAATCGGAACGCTCGAATCCACGACTCGCGACCAGCGATCGATGCCTCCGGCAACCGACTGCGCCTTTTCAAAGCCCTGCTGGCGCAGCCACGCGGTAACGTTCATCGATCGCACCCCGCGATGGCAGATGACGACGATGTGATCATCAGGATCAAGTTCCTGAACACGCATGGGAATGTCCTGCATGGGAATGAGTCTAGTCCCGTCGATGTGCGCGGCCTGATACTCCCAAGGCTCGCGGCAATCGAGAAACGTGAACTCCTCGCCTGCATCGCGCAGGCGTTTCACTTCTTCAGGCTGGATTTCGTAGTCCATCAGTAAGAAGGGGGAGCGAGCACGAGGCCACAAAGTCGAGACAAGAGGTCACAAGGGCTTTTCGTGGCCTTCGATTTTTCCTTTCTTCGTGACATTCGTATTCGCCCCTTCCTTGGTTAATATCCGTAATCTGCAGGCGCCGAATAAGAATGCTTTTTGACCTTCAACCCATCCACGCGCTCGCTTTCTAACACTCTTAAGTATTCACTGCGGTCACGCACTCCATCAACCCACCTGGAACGCCAACGTTCAAACTCGTCCGACGTCTTAGTTTCGACGTGGTATGCGCGAAAGAAGTCATTATCGCGGCTGTAATATCCCTGCACCGGCGAGGGATGCGCCGCGAATGGCTCGTGGACAACGGCCGAAACGAGAAATCCAGGAATCACCGTGCGATTCGGATCGCTTGCAATCACTTCAGGATCGACAATCTCTTCCGCAACAACAATCACCTTCTTCGCTGCGCGCACTGCCTCAAGCATGACTCCGAAGTTTCCCCAGCAGTGTGCATTGCCCTCGGCATCTGCTCGTTGCACATTGACGATGGTTACATCCGGTACGATTGCGCGAACTGCCAGGAGTGTCTCCTTAGGTTCAAAAGGGGAAATAATCTGATAGAAGAAGTGATTGCCTTTAGGTACATCGCTGCCCATCGCTGTCCGTGTCGGAAGAAAAGGCACGCCCATGGCCGCGGCTTGCAGCCCCAGCGCAATCGTGAAATTCGTCATGTTGAAGACGCGAACCTCGCCTGCTTCAACCGCGTGGCGGAAGTTGTAGGCCTGTCCCATCATGACATTGCCTACCCATGCGGCGACGATGTCCTTCACGCATCCGGCGCCGATGAGTTGATCGAATAGGCAGTCAGAGATAGGACCAATCAGGCGCAGGTCGCGCTTCTTTTGCCGGATCATTTCATGTCCGGCAGCAAAAGGGATCATCTGTTCAAGCTGCAATCCAAGGGCAACTGATGAGCCGTCGGGCACGAATTCTGCAATGGCGTCACGCATGGAACGGAGCTTCGTCACGGGCGTCATTTTCCCTTCCACTGCGCCTCGCGCTTTTCCATCCAGGCGCGAATTCCTTCCCGAGCATCTTCGGTCTGAATTAGTTCTTTGAGATAAATCTCCTCGGCACGCGCCAATCCTTTTTCAAAATGTGCGGCGTCCCAGGAATAGAGAGCGCGCTTAGCGTGCGCCAGCGCTGCCGGGCTGAGGACCTTCAAGCGCCGCTCGTATTCAGAAACCGCTTCATCCAACTTCATCCGAACGGCGCGGCTTGCAAGTCCCATTTGCACAGCCTCTCTGCCATCAAACATACGTCCGGTCAGGACCAACTCCGCTGCTCGCTTCTGGCCGACAACTGCGGCAAGAGCGGCTGCAGCAACAGGTGGGAAGCAGCCGAGTTTAATCTCGGGAAATCCCCAATGCGCACTCTCGGCGGTGACAACGATGTCACAAGCCATTGCCAGTTCTGCCCCGCCGCCGAGGCAATAGCCGCGCACGACGGCCAGAGTCACTCTTCGCGTTCGCACAAGCTTTCGGATTATGCCGTGAAATTTCTCCAGCATCTCTTGAACTCTGTCCGGCGCGTGCGATTCAATGTCCACGCCAGAGGAAAAGTGCTCGCCTGAGCCGGAGATCACGATCGTAGAGATTTCAGATTGGGATTCAATATGCTCCATCGCTCGAGCGAACTCCTCCATCATGGGAATGTCGATGACGTTCTGCTTGCCATGGACGAGGATCAGGCGTGCGAACGGGGGTTCACTGAGGAGCTGAATTCGCGATGGGTCTGCGGATTTCATTCGTTTAGAACTCGTGCATCTGAAAGCCGAACAACGTGCTTCCGGCCGCCCTCGGCCGGTACAAGGATTGTTCGAGCGACACTGCCCGATACCTGAGAACCGTATACGGAACTTAAGACATTTTTTCCCAGGGAGGTGCCGGAATCGCAAACTTCATGATTCGGACCCTCCTTGTACCGGCCGAGGGCGGCTGGAAGCACGTAACCATCGACTCACTGTGCTCTGGCACCGATTCTCAAGACGTCCAAAATGCCTGCTTGTCGTACTCGCGAATTGCCTTCAATTCATCAACGGATGGCGGCATGGTTTCGCTTGCGCCATCTGCCGCGCGCAGCTTCCATCCTGTTGAAGCCACCACTTCATCGACGCTCACACCCGGATGGTGTGAGTGCAGGTACGCCTCCCCGTCCAGACCAAAACGTAAAACCGCTTTTGTGGTGATCACTGCTGAAGGACCACCACGTCGCAGGCCAACGCGTTTGCGGTATCCGGCTCCATTTCCGTTTCCGGGACTGGTGATGTACGAGACGCGTTCCGGCAAACGGTGCTTTTCATGGTCAATCATCGCTACAAAGCGATGGGCCAGAGAAGCGATATCGCACGCTCCCCCCGAACCGGGCAAACGCACGATACCGTTCTTACCTTGTATCTGCGTGGAATTCAGATTTCCGAAACGATCTATTTCGGCCGCGCCAAGAAAACCCAGGTCTACTCGACCAGCCTGAAGCAGGCTCATAACGCCCATCATGTCTAAGCACTGAGTCGCATTTAAAAGGTTGGGAGGATCCGCCATCGTGTAGATCAACTCTGGCACCGGCTTGGTCCGAATCACACCGTTTTCGAACAGTCCCACGCAGTTGGGCGCGTGAGTTCGCTTCGCCACAACAAAGGCGATCAGAGGCAGGCGCATGCCGACGAAGACCACTTCGCCGTCGTGGATCTCGCGCGCAGCCACCGCAACCATGAGCTCGCCGAGCGTGGAGCTCATTTCGCGGTGAAGACCGCCGAGCGCTTTTCGATGTAGGCGTTAAGCCCTTCCTTGGCGTCGTCGCTCTGGAAGAGAAGCTGCTGATTCTCGCGCTCCAGTGCAAGACCCGATTCAATCGGAACCTCCCACCCACTCTGCACCGCCCGCTTAATGCGACCAACAGCCAGCGCGGCCTTGTTCGGAGGACAAAACTGGCGGGCGTACTCCAGAACATTCGACATGAAGTTGTCCCGCTCGAAAGTGTCGTTGACCATTCCGAGCTCCTTCGCTTCCGCGAAAGTGAACGTCTTACCCAGTGCCATCAGCTCGATTGCCTTCGATTTCCCGACGAGTCGCGACAATCGCTGTGTTCCGCCTGTGCCGGGCAAGACGCCGAGGTTCACTTCGGGAAGACCAATCTTGCCTGAATCCTTGCGCGCGATGCGAATATCCGCCGCCATAGCGATCTCAAGGCCGCCGCCAACGCAATGTCCATTAATCCCCGCGATTACCAGTTTTGGCGTGTTCTCCAGGCGCAGCAACGTTTCGTTCGCATGCAGACAGAAATAGTACTTATAAGTCGGATCGACGCTGCTGAGCATATTGATGTTCGCGCCGGCGGAGAAGAATTTATCGCCCGCGCCCGTGAGCACAATCACATGCACGTCCTCATCCATGCGGGCCCGCAGAATCGCCTCATCAAGCTGGCGATTCATCTCATACGTATACGTGTTGGCCGGAGGATCGTTCATTTCTAGAATGGCAACGCCGGCATCCCGCCGGAAGTTGATCAAGGTCTTCTGTGCTGATTCGATAGTCGTGGACATACAGACTCCTCGTTCAGACCTATGTGAACCTTGCATTGTAGCCTGTCGCTGTTGGCATTTTCGTAATCGACGAATCGCGACATCGCCAACAGACGGACATCTCTGCTCCTGCGTTTGCGCTTCCAACTTCGTTTGAGTCCTATTCCCGCGAGGAAGAACTTATGCCGACGTTCACGGCCGATGTCGAAGAAATCCGCAATCGAGCGCGCAAGAAGATCGAGGAAGGCGCGATAACCGAAGCCTACAAGGGTGATGTCCCGAAGACGATCCAGATCCTGAACGAAGCTCTGGCTACGGAGATTGTGTGCGTTCTCCGCTACATGCACCACTACTTCATGGCGACCGGTGTTCATGCAATGTCAGTACGTGACGAATTCAAGGAGCATGCCGACGCCGAACGCGAGCACGCCGACAAGATTGCGGACCGCATTCAGCAGCTCGGCGGCAAACCGGACTTCAATCCCAAATCGCTGCTCGAACGCTCAGCTTCGCAGTACGTAGAAGGCAGCAATCTCGCAGAGATGGTCAAGGAAGACTTGATCGCGGAACGGATCGTCATCGAAGTCTATACGGAAATGATTCGCTATTTCGGTGACAACGACCCCACGACTCGCATTCTTATTGAAGCGATCCTGCGCGACGAAGAAGAGCACGCCAGTGATCTAAGTGACCTGCTGTTCGTGATCGATCCGCACACTGGCCAGACCGAAGGCCAGGATCCAGGGACTCACGCAATGCGCTTCGCGTCCCAAACTGGGACAAAGAAGCCGGCAGCGTGAAACGAGCCGCTGAGCTCCTGAGCTTCTAAGAGCAAGTCTCCCGATCACATTGCAAGATAACAATCGTGTAGCGGTTTCTTGGAAAAGCCTCATGCAGAAACTGCAGCAAGAAACCGGAATCATTTCTCCTGATCAGTTCGGCTTAGAAGCTCAGCAGCTTAGTAGCTAGTGACTGCTCGCCACTGCTGCCGTAGTCACCTCTTCCGACACCATGGGCAGAGCGCCGAACTGTTTCAGGATCACCATCTTTGATTTGCCTTCGCGCCCACCGGGAACGTAAATGAGTTTGCGCTCGGAATCGAAGGCCAGGCTGTGTCCTTTTACGTCGGTCTTCAGCTCACTGTCGTATTGGAGCTGCCGGCCTTTCACGCGCATAACGGTTACGGTGCCATCGCTTGAGGCGGCGTATAGCACGTTCCCCGCTGAGTCGAGCCACAAACGGTCTGTGCCTGCGGCTACAGGAATGCGGCTAAGTTCGGCGCCGGAATCTGCGTCGAGAGCGAGAACTGCGAAGCGAACTGCGACGAACAAAGTTCGCGATGTTGAAACAAGGATGATTCCAGTCGGCTGCGATGCCTTCAGCTTCATCGTGTGAATTGGCTTGGCGTCGCGTTCTAGCGAGGCGGGATACGCAACTACCATGTTCTGGTCTTCCAGCGTCACAAAAATGGCATTGCGAAGTGGATCGTAGACCATCAGATCGGGATCGCCGCTCACGTCGATGATCTGCATTTCGCGATTGATCTGGTGGCTGACAAGAGTGAGCGATCGGGCGTACGGATTCGTCGCAACCAGATTCGTTGTGCCGGGAAGAAGCAGCAGGTTCTCCGGTGCGCGGCTGAGTGCAATGCGCTCTTCAACTTGCCAGTTCGTGCTGTTGATCACCTCAATAGAGTTCGTCCCAGCATCGGCGATGTAAACCCGATTGTTCGCATCGTCAACGGCGACACCGCGGGGACTCACTATCCCGGAGATCTCAGCCACAAACCGCCGCTTCGCCGGATCAAAGATGTCCACCTTGGCCGCCCCATCGTGCGCCATTACCAGATAGCCTTTGGCGAAGGCGAGCGTCTCAAATCCGGGGCGGCCAGAGATATCGAGCATCGCGATCTCGCGCAACTTCGCCGCAAACAGCGAAAGCGGGAGAAATAAGAGAACGAAAAAGGCAGCTTTGGAAAAACGCATCACCGGTCCAGGAGAGAAGCAGCTATTTACACCAACAGCTTGGGATGCATTTCAGAGTTGATCTGCTGCCCGCATCCGACCCTGATCGGGGAACCTTCCCCCAAATTAGCCTCCAAGTGGCGGTTCTGCATCTCACCTAGCGGTCAAACGGCAACTTCCGCTAACGTTTGGTGCTTGTTAGAGTTCCAGAAGTAGCAGCAGAGCTGCAGAATAGCCTGTAAACTGAAAGCCTGCCGGAACACTGAATATCACGATTGCCTTCCGGCACTCTCTTTGCATGCCCGAGAAAGTCTTAATAGTTGACGACGAAGAGCCCGCACGTACAGGCGTCGCCGAATTGGTGGGGTCCTGGGGATACCGCACCGAAATGGCCAAGGATGGCCTTGAGGCGCTGGACAAAGTTATTGCCTGGTCTCCTTCCATCGTGGTGACCGACCTCGCGATGCCTCGAATGGATGGCATGGAACTCATCCAAAGGCTCGCCGAACAGCCACAGGAATTAAAGGTGGTTGTGGTGACGGCCAACACTGAAATCGCAGCGGCCGTAGAGGCCATGAAGCTGGGCGCTTACGACTACATCACGAAGCCTCTCGACTTCAAACGTCTGAAGGCGATCCTACAGAACGCGTCGCTGTTGCAGGACACTGAGCGCGAACTTGAAGTCACGCGCAGGAACCTGCGCAATTCCGGAGCGCTAGGTCGCATGGTCGGAAAATCCAAGAAGATGCAGGAGATTTTCGCTCTGGTCGAGCGAGTCGCTCCAACCACGGCATCCATCCTCATCACCGGCGAGAGTGGAACGGGAAAAGAAGTCGTTGCGCGCACGCTGCATGATCTCAGTGCGCGCAAAGCGAAGCCCTTTGTCGCCATCAATTGTTCTGCGATTCCCGAAACACTCATCGAGAGCGAAATTTTTGGACACGAGAAAGGCGCCTTCACCGGAGCCCTTGAGCGCCGTGCCGGATGCTTTGAGCTTGCTGAAGAGGGCACGCTACTTCTCGACGAAATTGGCGAGATGCCCATCGCTACGCAAGCCAAGCTGCTACGCGTTCTCGAAGACAAAAAGTTCCGGCGTCTGGGCAGTAAGGTTGAGACCGAGGCCAACGTTCGCGTGCTAGCGGCAACCAACAAGGTTCCGGAAGAAGCGGTAGCGGCAGGGCAATTGAGAAATGACTTGTACTATCGCCTGAACGTTTTCAACATTCACATGCCTCCCCTGCGCGAGCACAAGGAAGATTTGCCCGATCTGGTGGAAGCGCTTATCGACGATCTGAACGAGAAGCATGGAACTGGGGTTTCGACTGTTGACGACTCGGTGATGAAGACGTTTCAGACCTACAGTTGGCCGGGAAACGTACGCGAACTGAGGAACACGATCGAGCGCGCAGTTATCCTTGCCGGCGGCAGAGTCATTGAGACGAAACACTTGCCTCCGGGCTTCGGCACCGCGCAGGTGAGAACCGCAGAGTTGGATCCGAACGCGATCCATCTTGGCGTAGGCACGACCGTCGAAGAAGCAGAAAAGCAACTCATTCTGCGCACGCTGGCGAGCACGAGCAACAACAAGACGCGAGCCGCAGAGATTCTCGGCATCAGCCTGAAGACTCTGCACAACAAATTGAAGGAGTACGGTTCGAACGGCAGCAACTTGGCCGAAGCTGCCAATACTTAATTCCGCACGAACGCTCTGGCGGGTTTGTGAGCTTCCATGCGATTGAAGATCAAGCTGGTAATCGCGATCAGCCTGATGGTGGTTGCCATCGTGCTGACGCTCTCGACTATCTACGTCGCCCAGCTTGTCCACCACGTCATCAGCGACGGCGTCGACAACGGCGAGTACGCCGCGAACCAGATCGTTCATTTCACCCGCGACGCCATCGATCGAGACCTGAAGGATCTGAATACCACGAAGATCGATCCAGCCGACCAAAAGCAGATCAACGATTTCATCGTAGAAAGCCTGCAGATGGATGGCGGACTCAACGACCTGCTCGAGTCGCAGATCGGGTATTCCAAGATCATCAGTGATGCCACAGTAGTTGGACCTGATGGTCGCGCAATTCTGCACAGCGATTTTCTTCAGGTGGGTAAACCCGTGCCGGACCGGCCGAGCTTGGGCGAACTCGAACATGCCAAGTTTTGGCGGCAGCTACAGGTCGTCTACGGCCCAATTAAGACCTACGCAATCAAGATTCCGCTCGAGCGCAATAACCAGCCCTTTGGTTCGGCTCAGGTTGGCATCTCGTCAGTTTTCATCCAGACGACGCTGCAAAAACCTTTGAATCGTGCGCTCACGTTTTCGGCCATCGCCATTCTCGTTTCCCTGGTTCTCGCAGCAACGCTTTCTAGCTTTGCGCTTCGTCCGCTGGCTGCAATCTCACGTCGCTTGGACCAGATGAGCGCCGGCGAGATAACTTCACCTCCTCCCACAGAACTCAATCGCGCTGACGAATATGGAAACGTCAGCTCGAAGATCGAACGCATCGGCAGGCAGATGCGCACGGTCAACGAAGTATTTGCGGCGCTGCAGGAGAATGTCGATCAGATCATGGCCAATCTCCAGGATGGCCTGATGCTGTTTACACAGGATCAGCGCGCCGTGCTTGTGAGCGCCTCGATCGAGACCTTCCTCGGCAAACCAAGATCCGAGATGCTGGGCAGCTATGCCGAGCAGATCTTTTCCCGGCACACGCAGGTAGGCCGCAGCGTGCTGAATGCTTTTGCCGGTCACGAACCTATGAACATGGTCGAGTTGACGGGCGATAACGGGACCGAGGTTCAGGTCTCGCTCGACTTCATTGAGGAAGGCGGACAGCAACTGGGAGCGCTGCTCACCATGCGCGACATGGAATCGATGCGCAAGATCGAAGGCGAAATCGAAGTTTCCCGGCGCATGGCCAATATCGGCAAACTCACCTCCGGCGTAGCCCACGAGGTCAAGAATCCTATCAATTCCATCGTGGTGCACCTGGAGATACTGCGCAACAAACTGAATCAACCCGACGCCGACACTGAACGGCACATGGACGTGATCGAAACCGAAATTCAGCGGCTCGACCGCGTCGTGCAGACGCTTGTCGACTTCACTCGTCCAGTCGAATTGCGGCTTAGCGAGACCGATCTTCGCACACTGGTCGAGCAAGTCGCGTTTGTGGCAAAGCCGGACTGCGAGCGTCAGGGAGTGCACCTGGTGACAGAAATCACATCCGAGCCGCTGATGGCCAAAGTCGATACCGACTTAATGAAACAGGGTCTGCTCAATATCATTATCAACGCTGCGCAGGCCATGGAAAACGGAGGCACGCTCACCCTCCGTGCGCTGCGCAGTGATGATGAAGCACAACTTGAGATCCAGGATACCGGCCCCGGAATACCACCCGCGATCCGTGACAAAGTCTTCAACCTTTACTTCACCACGAAAAAAAGTGGCAGTGGCATCGGACTGGCGATGACATACCGCATCCTGCAGCTGCATAATGGATCAATACATTTCGATACCCGAAGTGGTGAAGGAACTACGTTCTACCTGAATCTTCCTCTAGTTCGCACAGAGCAAGGACAGCAGCGCGACCTCGTGGCACAGTCTTAATCATGCACGTTCATTTTTATCAGCGTTCCTGCATAATCAGCCTCGCAGTCACTCTGTTGCTCGTCTCAGGCTGCAACAAGAAGAAGCCGCAGGTTCCCGCAGCCCAGGCTCAGGCACCGACAGTTACTCAGCCAACACCACAGCAGCAGCAAGAACCTCAGACAGCTCCGGCGCCAACGACTCCGCAGCCGACGCCGACGACGGAAGAACCTGCTACGACGACTCCAACTCCAGCACCTGAAGTAAAAGCGCAAAAACCCTCGCCGATTAAGCGGCACAAGGCCACTGCCGCAAATGGGCAGAAGCAGCCCGCAACTGGGACGACCGCGAAGAAGACACCGCCTCCCGCAACCAGTGCTCCTCCTGCGAACACGGCCGTAGCGAAAGCGACGGCTCCTGCAGCGCCAGAGTCGGGAGTAGGACAGATCTCGCCGGATATGTCACAGCGCGCCGCTTCGCAGACGCAGCAGAGCACCAATCAGCTGATTGATACAACCGAGCAGAATCTACGGAATCTGAATCGCACGTTGAGCTCCGATGAGTTGAATATCGTGTCTTCAATCCGCAGCTACATCAATCAGGCCAAGTCAGCGCTGAAGGATCAGGATCTGGAGCGCGCTCACAATCTGGCCGCCAAAGCTCGGCAGCTCTCGGAAGGGCTGCTGCACCCATAGATACCGATACCTGCTAGAGACGCAGAATGCTGCGTCTTCACGATGCTGCTTGGAGAGAGCCGCCTCTTTATATTTCGTGCCTTCGCGTTCCGCAGGGTTACACCTGCGTCTTGGATTTTAGCGTCCTCCAGCTGGAGACGAAGCACGCTGAGTCTCTATCTATCTATCGCTCCACTCAGGTACATGGCCAGGAGTCCAGGGCGCGCCCGCCTTTTCCATATCGTCCTCGAGCTTCTTCAGATCGGCCTCGAGTAACTGACGGAGTTTCGAAAGCTGCTCGCCGAACTGCTGTGCAGCCACGTTGTAAGAATCGATGTGCGTCTGTGTTGGACGGCCGGTCGAGAAGCGCTCTTCGTCTTCGACTTGGTTGATGCGATCGTTGATTGCTACCAGCGTGTTCTCCTGACGGTGGCGCAGCACTGTGTCCCCTCTCATCGCGCGCATGATGTCGCGCAGACGATTCTGGATGTCGTCTGTGCGAGAAACGAGCGAAGACATGTCGCCTGGAGTATCCCGCAGCGATTGCCGGATCGCGGTCAGCCGCTTATCAACGTCACCTCCAATCTGCACAGCTCCGGTGAGCGCACGATTAAGTCGCGCGACCTTCTGCTGGAACTGATGGAGCGCAGCTCTGTCGGGTTCGTTCATCTGCTCTGCACCGAGTGCGTTTACCTGGAACTGCACAGGACCAGCGAGGCGCTGCGTCTTGCCATCCACTCGCGATTCCAATGTCACAGAGTACTGCCCCGGCATGACCAGCGGTCCGGTCGGAGGCTGAAAGAACTCGCCGAAATCTGCTTCATCGGGCGACGGAGTGTGGAGTTCTGATGGTGGATAACGCAGGTCCCACGAGACACGGTTGATGCCGATTTCATTGCTAGCAGCGACTCGACGGATCGGCGTGCCGCTTGCGTCTGAGATGACAACGTACACCGTAGGCGGCTGCTCTTCGGCTTCCGCGCGAATCTGATCCATGGTTGGATAGCTGACTGGCGCAGTTCCCTTTTGGTCCTCGGCTTTTTTGTTCTTCCCATTGTTCTCGGTGGTCTGAGCACCTTCTTTGCCCGGCTGCTTCTTTTCCTGTTCCTGCCGAGTTTCCTTTTTGGTCTTGAATTTGTCCTTCAAGTAATAGGTGAAGGTCGCGCCGTAGGGGGGATTGTCCGCTGCAAAGTACGTGGCCCCCAGATGCCCGCGTCTGCCGCCGATAGGACGCTGCTCGATGTACATCAATGGGTCGCGGACCGGGAAGAGAGCAGCGTTTTGCTGAAGCCGCTGCGCGTTGACGTTTCTCAGTGGCGTGAGATCGTCAAGGATATAGAAGCCGCGACCGAAGGTCGCGATCACAAGGTCGTTTTCGCGCTTTTGGATGACGATGTCACGAACCGCAATCGTCGGCATGCCGCCTTTGAGCTGCGTCCAGTGACTGCCTCCATCCAGCGTGAAGAACAGGCCGAACTCGGTGCCTGCAAAGAGAAGCTGCGGATTGACTGGATCCTCAGCGATGGCAAGGACGACTCCGTTCTCAGGTAAATTGCCCGACATCGAACTCCATGTGCGGCCGTTGTCGCTGCTCTTCAGCAAATAGGGTTTGAAGTCCCCCATCTTATGGTTGTCGAAACTCGCGTAAACAACGTTGGCATTGTGCTGCGAGGGGAGTAGTCGGCTCACGTAAGTCATATTGGGCACGCCGGGGAACTTGTCGTACTTCGTCCAATTCCCTCCTGCGTCGTTGGTCACCTGGATCAAGCCATCGTCGGTGCCAGCGTAGACCAGTCCATCCTTCTGCGGCGACTCGGCGAGCGCCACGATGTTGCCGTAAAAGGATGTGGAAGCATTCTTGGCGACGGCGTCCGGTCCCCAGAGGCGTCCCATAACTGGAAGCTTGTCGCGATCGATCTGGCGGGTTAGGTCCGGGCTGACAGCCTTCCAGGTGTCGCCGCGATCGTCACTGCGGAACAATTTGTTCGCAGCAAAGTACAAGCGTGTGCGCGAATGCGGGCTGATGATGATGGGCGAGTCCCAATTCCAGCGCAAGGGAACGTTGTCTGCACCGGGCTGTGGTTGAATGCCGATCTGTTGGCCCGTGCGCCGGTCGAAACGCGTCAGGTTCCCATATTGGTACTCCGCGTAGACTGTATTCGGGTCCTCAGGATCGATTACCGAACGAAATCCATCGCCGCCCTGAGTAATGAACCAGTCTTCATTGCCGATGCCGCTGACTTTCAGGGTCCTGGAGGGTCCGCCTACACTCTCGTTGTCCTGCGTACCGCCGTAAACGTAGTAGAAGGGCTTCGAGTTATCGACGGCGACATCGTAAAACTGGGCTACCGGCAGATTGTTCTTGTAGCTCCAGTTCACACCGCGATCGAAACTTTCATACACGCCGCCATCGCAGCCCACGAGGTAATAGTTCGTATCCGCCGGATCAATCCAGATCACGTGATTGTCCACATGCTTGTATCTCTCGCCGAGGTTACGGAGTGTCTTGCCACCGTCGTCGGAAACACGAATCAGCACGTTCATTAGGTAAATACGGTCGACGTTCTTCGGATCGGCAAAGATTTGGCCGTAATACATCGCCGTGGTGTCGTAGGGGTTGCGCCGCTCCCATGTGGCTCCGCGATCAGACGAGCGGAAAATCCCGCCTTTATCCTCGGCAGCCTCGATCGTCGCGTACACCATGTTGTGATCCAGGGGCGAGATCGCGAGGCCGATGCGGCCCATATCCACCGTCGGCAGACCTGACTTCAATTTGTTCCAGGTGTTTCCGCCGTCGACGGAGCGATAGATCGCGCTTTCGGGTCCACCATCAATCAGAGTCCACACATGACGGCGACGCTGGTATGCAGCGGCATAGATCGTGTCCGGATCGTCGGAGTCGATGACAACTTCGGCAAAGCCGGTGTTCTCGCTTACGTTCAGAACTTTCTTCCAGGTCTTGCCGCCGTCGCTCGTTTTGTAAAGTCCGCGATCGCCGCCGGGTGACCAGAGCGGCCCTTCCGAGGCGACGAAGACGATATTGCTGTCTTTCGGGCTAATCGCAATTCGGCCGATGTGCTCAGAATGCTTCAGACCAACATTCGTCCAGCTCTTTCCTCCATCTTCGGATTTGTAAACTCCGTCACCATAGTCCACGCTGCGTTGTGAATTGTTCTCTCCAGTTCCAACCCACACGATTGCAGGATCGCGGGGATCGAGTTTTACATCGCCGATCGAGAATGATCCCTCGTTCTGAAAGACAGGAGTCCAGGTCTCCCCATCGTTATCGGTCTTCCACACGCCACCGGAGGCTACTCCGACGTAATACTGCGCGCGGTTGAACGGATTCACTGCCAGCGAGGTCACGCGACCAGAAACAAATGCCGGACCAATGCTGCGCAGACGCAATCCCTTATACGTATCGGCCGAGGTGAGTGGGTCAGCCGGCTTCTTCTCGCTGGGCTTCGCTGCCGCCGCTGGTAGTGGCTGGGGTGGAGCAGGTTCCGTGCGCTTCGGCTTGCGTCCAGGAGGGACTTCCTCATCGCCTTCCTTCTTCTGTCCTGGCTTCGCCGTCGTCGAAGCCTTCTCCTGCGTCGCCTGATCTGAGGACGGAGTGGATTGTGGTGTTGGTGGAGTGTTGTCTTGAGAAAAACCGAGACTTGCGAGGAAGACCAAAGTAGACGCGAGTTTTCGCAACACGCACGCTCCTGACAAAAGTGAAACGGAATGTATACAGGAAGTGCGTGGAAAGTTACAGGGCTATGGGTCCCATGCGAGTGGAACCAGGGAGGAGCGAACACCGTTCACTTGCGCTCAGGCAGGCTTCGGTCGCGAAGCGAACCCGAGGTCGCGGAGGAACACACCTATAATCTTGTGAAATGCCAAAACGTCTCTCTGGTCATAACACCAAGCACATCTCGCTTCCCAAAAATCATTGTTTCGCTTGCGGTAAGGACAATCCTCAAGGAATGCGTCTGAAGTTCTTCTTCGACGAAGGTCACCATCGCGCCTGGTGCAAGGTCAGGCTGCAAAGGAAGTATCAAGGCCCTCCCGGTCACGCGCATGGAGGCATCATTGCCACCTTGCTCGACGAGGCCATGGGCAAGGTCAACAAACTCCGCTCAGTAGTCGCGCTCACTTCATCGATGGCAATCGAATATGTGAAGCCGGTTCCGCTCGGCAAGACGTTGCTGGTGGAAGGAACTGAACAGCAGGTTCAGGGACGCCGCCATTTCAACGCAGCTGAGATCCGCGATGAAGCAGGTCAGGTTTTGGCGCGGAGCCAGGGTGTGTTCATTGCTGTAGACCCAGAGAAGTTGAAGCAGAAGTTCGCGCAGGGTGGAATTTAGTCAGGACATGCCGACTCCGCCTACACCTTCACAAGAATCCGCTTTTGATAGAGAACCCACGCCACAAAGAAGCAAACCAACACAAAGCTCACCGCCCAACTGAGCGAGGCCAAATACGGATTGCTGAAAAGAGGTGCGAAGAGGTTTTTGTACAAAACCTGTTTGCTTGCGCTCCCGTGAAAACGAAGAACGTGCAGCGTAGAGTCGAGCCAGCTCGCGAAGCAATAAAGGAATAAGGGATTGACGCCGAACATCACAAACGGAGTGCTCCAGCCTTTCCACCCGCGAAGATCTACCAGCCAATAGCAAACGCCTAGTACGAATAATGCAAAGCCCGCAGTGAACAGGACATAAGAACTGGTCCAGATCATTTTGTTGATCGGGAACCACAGGTTCCAGATCTCCCCAGCGATGAGTCCGACCGCGCTTGCGGCGAAGACTCCAGCTAATTTTTGCAAAGGACTTCTCGCGGATCGCATCCACTCGCCGCAGAAGACGCCGAGCAAACACGTCGCAATCGCCGGAAGTGTGCTGAGAATTCCCTCAGGATCGAAGCGATGTGCGATCCAGAGATGGTTGTACATAACGGCGCGATCGATATAGGCAGCTAGGTTTCCATCCATGGTGAGAACTCCGGCGCCGTAGCCGGGCACAGGTACTCGCACCATCAGGATCCAATAGCCGATCAGTAAAGCAGCCGACACGATGGCTCGCGTGACGCGTCCGGTGTAGAGGACGAGCAACGATGTGATCAGATAAACCATGGCAATTCGCTGCAGCACTCCCGGAAAACGAACCGTGTGCCAATGGAAGCTGGGATATGCGTGGAGCAAGAATCCCACAGCGAAGATGATGGCGCTGCGTTTCAGCGCATGCAGGAGCAGAGTCTTCCTGGAATCGCCGCGAACGACACGCGCAGCGAATGAGAACACCATGGAGACACCCACGATGAAGACAAAGAAAGGAAAGACGAGGTCGGTAGGCGTCCAGCCATTCCATTTTGCATGCTCCAGCGGCCAATAGACGTGCTCCCAATCGCCCGCGTTGTTCACGAGAATCATCCCGGCGATCGTTAGGCCGCGGAAGCCGTCGAGCGAGGTGAGGCGCGTGCTAGTCGGGAGGTGCGTGAATGTCGCTGCGGCCGGTCGAGATTCGACGACTGTGCTGGCCATGGTCACTCCCTGGGCGTTCCGAACGTCCTGCCGTGCAGAGATTATGCCACTCCTTCCGCTCGCATTTGAAACCAGCCCATTCTTGCCCAAGCTGCTAAAATTAGAGTTCCCTTCCATCCAGTCGCGATGACCGGAGGGAGAGGTGCGCCTGGAGAGTGCTTTATGTCTGACATGAATGGAAATGGTTTGAGACTCAAGACAGGTCTTGCGGAAATGCTGAAGGGCGGCGTGATTATGGACGTCACCACCGCCGCGCAAGCCGAGATTGCGCAACGCGCGGGTGCGGCAGCGGTGATGGCGCTCGAGCGTGTACCCGCTCAGATCCGCGCCGAAGGCGGAGTCGCCCGCATGGCGAAGATCGCCGTGATCCGCGAGATCATGCAGACTGTCGACATTCCAGTCATGGCCAAGTGTCGAATCGGACATTTCACTGAAGCACAGGTTCTGCAGGAACTCGGGGTGGACTACATCGATGAGTCCGAAGTTCTCACGCCGGCAGACGAGGCGCATCATGTCGACAAGCAGGCCTTCAAGGTTCCATTTGTCTGTGGAGCCCGTGATCTGGGCGAGGCTCTGCGCCGCATCGCCGAAGGCGCGGCGATGATTCGTACTAAAGGTGAAGCAGGAACCGGCGACGTAGTGCACGCCGTGAAGCACATGCGCCAGATCGTCAAAGATATGCGCTCGCTGACGGTGCTGGGCGAAGAAGAACTTTATGCGGCTGCGAAAGAGCTGCGCGCTCCTTACGAATTGGTTCGTATGGTCGCGAAGAACGGCAAGCTTCCTGTTCCGAACTTCTCTGCGGGTGGAATTGCTACTCCGGCAGACGCGGCCCTTGTACGCCAGCTCGGAGCTGAGGCAGTATTCGTCGGCTCGGGCATTTTCATGAGCGACTCCATCAACTTTGCTCCTGCAAAGGAAGCAGAGATCCGCGCTCGCGCTATCGTGCGCGCGACCACGCACTTCGACGATTCCAAAGTCTTGCTCGAGGCGAGCGAAGACTGCACCGGCGCAATGAAGGGACTGGCCGTCGCTGCGATGTCGGAAGCGGATATGCTGCAGAAGCGCGGCTGGTAAATCGGGCCCCCATCCTTGGCGAAAATCTTGGATGGGAAACACCTGCTTGTCCTGAAGCCTTTCGCTCGCTTAGTCATCGAAATACACGTGTCCGATCAACTCACAATCGGAGTTCTCGCCCTCCAGGGCGACTATGACGCTCACCGGGAGACGCTGAGCCGCCTCGCTGTCAACAGCGTTCTGGTCCGTAAGCCTGAGGAGTTGGACGATATTGACGGTCTCATCATCCCCGGTGGGGAGTCTTCAACCTTTCTCAAATTTCTCGAGCGTGAGGGCTTTCTCACCAAGCTGCGCGATTTCGTCGCACAGAAGCCTGCCTTTGGCACCTGCGCTGGCGCAATACTCCTGGCGAAGGAGGTTACCAATCCAAAGCAGGAAAGCTTGGGCGTCCTGGATATTGGCATTCAACGAAATGCGTATGGCCGGCAGATCGACAGCTTGATCATGACTTGCCCAACCAGCCTTGATGGGGAGCCGATGGAGATGGTTTTCATCCGGGCTCCACGCATAGATCGCACTGGTTCAGGAGTCGAAGTGCTCGCTGAACGTGACCAGCATCCGGTGCTGGTTAAACAAGGAAAGACTCTCGCCGCAACGTTTCACCCTGAGCTCTCTGCCGATACCCGCGTCCATGAGCTGTTCTTGAACATGGTCCGGGAGCAGAAGAACTCGAGTGATCGGACAGATTCGGTGAAATTAGAAGTGTGATCAGGGAAGCGGCTGCTGAAGTGCCAGCTGGAGCCTGGAAAATTCGGTTCTCGCTTCATCCCGATCACCCGATGGCCCGACCACCCGATTCTCCTGATTCTGTTGGCGCACAACCCCAAACCGTGCTCAAATTGTGATGGCATACCGCCATGCCTGCAGTAGAAACCAAGGTCCCTTCGAAGGTCAGTGCACCGGATTCCGGCGGGCGCGGCCCGCATAGCAAACTTCCCACCGGCGGCGGCGGTGACGGTGAATGGAGCCACCAGCCTGCACCGCGTCCCGGAGACCGGTTGAAAAGCGCACGGGTTGCTCTTGCGGTGTTGATGACCACTTCGGTAACGCTCTTTGCGACGCTCGCCATCGGCTATCTATGTCTGCGACGCGGAGAAACTGTCTTTGACCGAGTGAGTCAGACATACATTCCAGTCTGGAAACCGATCTCCATCCCGTCCCTTCTCTGGTGGAACACCCTGTTATTGGTCCTCAGTAGCGTGGCGCTGGAATTGGCGCGCCGAGAATACTTTCGCGACACAGCTCTGCTGGAGGAATGGCTCGGTCTTACACGATCGGCTCTGCGCCGAGCTTTTCCATGGCAGGTCCTGGGAATCCTGTTTGCCGGCGGCTTCATCGCCGGGCAGCTCGACGCATGGAGCAAGCTTCGAGCTCAGGGAGTATTCCTCGGCAGCGGACCCAGTAGCCAGTTCTATTACTTTCTAACCGGACTCCATGGGCTGCATCTGCTTGGAGGCATTGGCGTCCTAATCCTGTGCATGATCGCGGGCTTTGCCGGGCAACGCGTCGAATCGCGGAGAGTGATGACCGACATCACAGCCTGGTACTGGCATGCGATAACGGTGGTCTGGTTTGGAATTTTTGCCTTGCTAAAAGCGTCCGTCTAGCAATTCTCTTCGAAAACCTCCAGAGCTCTTAAATCCACCGCATAAATCTGAAAAAATAGCGTTCTTCCTCTAGCAGGCACATGTGCGGCCCTTCAAAATTGCAGTATTGGATGTCTCATTGATTAAGGTCTTAATCCTAATTTGTGTAGCAATCTACTATTTTTCATTGCTTTTCAGGCCGATTATTCATAATATCGGAGGTTTTACGGGTCGTTCTGGAGCCTTCAGAGAGCAACGGCTTTGGTCAAATTCGGTCGTGCTTATCTGAATCCAGAGGGGTTAGCTAGTAATCGAAATAATTGATCATAATAAAGGCAGGTAGAAATCATGGCTAAGCGTCGCGGAAATCCGAACTGGGGAAAGCCGGAGCCCATTGGCCCGGTAGTTCCCGTGGTTACATCGTTTGAGCAGGCGGTGAAGGAGTTCAAACTCCTGCCCGACCAGTATCTGCGTTCCACGCGTCTGCGCGAGTGGGCTCGTAAAAACAAGAATTCAAAATACATTCCCGAGCCCCTCTTGGAAGCTTGGGGATTTGAAATTGAATCGACTCTGTAACCAGAGTTGTTCCTCAAAAGGCCGCCGCGCAAGGCGGCCTTTTCACTTTGCATAGAAACTGTTGGCATTACTGTCGGCCAGTCATCGAAAATAGAGTCGGCTCGTATGGGTCTTAACGAAGCGCAAATTATTTCACTGGTGATTGCAGCCAGCTTTGCCGCTGGGCTGAACGTCTATGCGATGTGCGGAACGCTCGGACTTTTGGGTCACTTTCAGGTCGTACAGCTTCCGCAGACCCTGCACGTAATCGAGAATCCATGGGTTGTCGCGGCATCGCTGGCGATGTTCGTGTTGCATTTCTTTGCGGATAAGATCCCGGCCTTTGATCTCCTGTGGAATTCAATGCACACCTTTATACGAATCCCACTCGCAGCGTTAGTCGCATATGGAGCGACATCACAGCTGAGTCCTGGCACTCAAGTAGCCAGTACCGCATTGGCCGGCGTGATCGCTGCCGTAGCACACACGGGCAAGTTTGCCGCTCGAGCGGCGGTTACCCCGTCTCCGGAACCATTTTCCAACATAGCGCTGAGCGTCGGTGAAGACACAGCTGCGGTGGGCCTCACGTGGTTCGCCACGGTGCACCCCTACTGGACGGCAGCCATCGTCCTCGTTCTTCTGGTTCTCACGGTAATTCTGATCCGAGTGTTTGCCCGCGCGGTGCGCGCGTTATTCACCCGTGGAATGACATTCTGGCGCCGTCCTGAAACTCCCCAGGCGGCTCAGCCTCCCGGCTGCCTGATGCACTAGAATTGTGTCACGAGTTCCATATCAAGGTCATGAATAGCCCCTTTACCGACGTCCAGACCGCCCTCGCCGCAATTCGTCAGGGACGGATGATCGTCGTCGTGGACGATGAAGACAGGGAGAACGAAGGCGATCTCACCATCGCGGCGGAGTTTGCAACACCCGAGGCAATCAACTTCATGGCCAAACATGGGCGAGGGCTCATCTGCCTGGCGCTCACCGAAGATCGTCTCGACTATCTGCGGCTGGGAATGATGACCGCCCACAATACCTCCCAGTATGGAACTGCCTTTACCGAAAGTATTGATGCACGCGATGGCATAACCACCGGCATCTCCGCGTACGATCGCTCGCGCACGATCAAGGTTGCGATCGATCCTGCGAGCCGACCGTCAGACCTGGTAAAACCGGGACACACCTTCCCATTACGCGCGTGCAAAGGCGGTGTGCTGGTGCGAGCGGGACAGACCGAGGCAGCCGTAGATCTTGCCCGTATGGCCGGCCTCATTCCCGCCGGCGTCATTTGCGAAATCATGAAAGAAGACGGCACTATGGCGCGGGTGCCGGATCTGACCGAGTTCTGCCAGGAACACGGATTGAAGATGCTGACAGTGGCTGAACTCATCCGTTACCGCATGCAGCATGAGCGCTACATCCAGCGCATTGGTGAGGGTATTCTACCCACACGTTATGGAGAGTTTCGTCTTGTCGCTTACGAGTCGGAAGTGGATGGAGGCGAGTCCCACGTTGCGCTGCTTTATGGCGATGCCGGCGAAGGAGATAGTCCCGTTCTGGTCCGAGTTCACTCACATTGCCTGGTTGGAGACGTGTTTGGAACCACTCTCTGTGAATGCAGTGCTGTACTGGATCGCTCCATGAAGATGATTGCCGACGCTGGTCGAGGAGCCATCATCTACCTGCATCAGACGGCAAAAGGCTTCAACGTGCGGGAGATGGTTGGGGGCAGTGCGCTAACGTTTGAACATGAGAGCCGCGAGGCTCGAAACCCAGAACATCAGCGCCGAACGCAGAGGCAGATTGGATTGGGAGCTCAGATTCTGTCTGATCTGAATCTCCGCCGGATTCGGCTGCTAACCAATCATCCGCGGCGAGTTCCGGCACTCGAAGGGTTCGGTATCGAAATCGTCGAACAGGTTCCCATCTCTACCATCGCAGCCGCCGCTCAGCCCCACAAATAGCTAGTGTTAATTGGGCTTACAAGCCCGCACATCCTCATCGCGAATGAAGAAGTGAGCTGAGCATTTGTCCGAGCCGCAAATGACAGGCGTGATCCCGGCCATCTGCCTTCGAGTGATAAGGCCCAGCGTGCCGCATGCCGGGCAGGCCAGCACCGCCCAGTAAGGATCCTCGTTCTTGCCGACTTCGCCGGCATTCTCGAGCACGAAGACCGTGCCTGGTTGCATCTGTTCAGGGATCCACTCCGTCAGGATGTTCAGCTCAGCCACCATGGTCACCTCCGACCAGTTAGGGCAGGTTGCGCTCAGGCCGTACGCCGAAGACGCCGCCGATTGCTTTGAGTCGATCGCTCTTCCCCGCCCCGCTGACGCCGCATCCCATTGCGCTTACGCACCTGGGCACGGACCTCCTGTACTGCGTCGGTCAGGCAGACTGACAGCAGTGGTTGGCGCGAGTTCTTTAGCAGATCGACAATTTGCCGTTCAGAGTTCTCCAGATAAATTCGCTTGCCATCGGTAAGCAGGTGATATTCGCTGCCCGAGGTCACCGTCTCGACCAGCCGCTTGCCCAATTCGCGCTGCAGATAGCGCATTACCTGACGTACTCGCTGAAGTGAAAAACCCTTGTTTCGCAATTCGCAGATCACTGCGACTTCGGCGAGGTCATCGACGCTGTAAACGCGATTTCTTCCCCGCCGCTGCGGAACGACGATCTTGCGCTCGTCCCACCACTGAAGCTGTCTCGCCGTAATGCCCGTTAATTCGATTACATCCGCCGATGTGAACTCCTGGCCCTCAAGGCTTCGGACCTCTTGGCCGTTGCCGCTTTGTGATGGGGTCCGCATCGATCAGCTTTAAACATTTCATAATAGAAATGTTTCAAACAAAATACACCCTGGGTGTTTTATGTCAAGTGATATCAGGTGATTTGGAGGGTGCAGAGCCGTGTGCGAAAAGCCTCAACGTGCGGGAAATGCGTGAGCAGACTGCGGACTCTCATAATCGAGTCCACCCCCGACGAAATGGACAATCTCCAAATGGTCGCCTTCGGCAAGTGAGATCTCGGTCCAACGATTTCGAGGAGCGATCTTACGGTTGAGTTCCACAGCGATCCGGTCATCTTTCAACCCAAGATGCTCGATAAACTCAGCCAGAGATCGGCCGCTGGAAAATTCTTTGCGCTCCCCATTCACGACGACTGTCATATCAAAAGTGTAAAGCAGGAAATGGTAGATGGTTGAGGAACAACGGCGCCTGCAAGTTATGATCGAGATTGATGACCATCATCTATGTCGCCAGTTCAAACAAAGGCAAGCTCGCAGACTTTGCTACTGCCGCTAAAGAGCATGGTGTCGATATTCGTTCGCTGCCTGGGATCGAGAAAATGGTTGCTCCCGAAGAAACAGGCGCGACTTTTGCAGAGAACGCCCGCCTAAAAGCCGAGTACTACAGCCGGCATTCTTCAGGAGAGATTCTCATCGCCGACGATTCCGGGCTCACGGTCGATGCGCTCGGCGGAGAGCCGGGCGTGCGATCGGCGAGGTACGCCCAAGACGCAGGTATCCTCACCAATCAACCGGACGCGGCGAATAACCAGCTCCTGCTGGAGAGAACAGCAAACCTTCCGGATTCCCACAGACAATGTGCCTTCGTTTGTTCCATCGCGGCCGGGCGTGACGGCAGAACACTGAACACCTTCAATGCAGATGCTCGCGGAATCTTGCTTCACGCACCTAAAGGAAGCAGCGGCTTCGGTTACGATCCGCTGTTCTATTTTCCTGGCCTAAATAAGTCGTTCGCGGAAATCTCGCGCGAAGAGAAGCTGAGAGTGAGTCATCGAGGAAAGGCTTTCCGGCTGTTCTTGGACTGGATAGACGAAACAACTCGAAGCGGTTGGCAAGCTACTTGAAGCACTTGGCAAGCGCCGAGGCTGCAGCTGATAAGCGCGAAAGCTCTGAAGGAAAGAAGTCTGCTCCCGTAGCCTTCGAGGTAGAACCTTTGCGACTGACTTGAATCACCCCGAGGACTCCTGCTGATCCGCTCACAGGAACACTCATCACCTTCTGCACCGGCATCGCATTTCGTTCTGCTTTTCCCGTGCATGTCTTTGACTCCACCGGCACAGACTCGAACACGCTGGCGTGCCGCATTTGTGCGAAGTTGTTAACAATCTCAGGACGCTTTGTATTCGCGGTTCGCGCAGCCAGAGAATGCGAGTGCGTCAGGGGAATCATGCCGACATTCGACAGCTGCGGTGGATAGATGAACCTGAGCTGGTTCTGCTCCAGCTTGAGCATCGCCACTTCATCATCGTGAACGCCGAAGCGGCGAGACAACTCGCCTGCAATTCGTGCCGTATTTTCCGGTGTTAGTCCGGCTGCCTGACACTGATCGCCGAGCTGGGTAAAAGGAAGTGTGGACGATGCCAAGGAGAGCTCTCCTCACGAAATTTAAACTGTATCGACTTGCCCAATAAAAATCGACAGACATTCGGCATTGTTCTAATGCAAATATCAACACACTTATTTGACTGCCTTTCAAGCGAACCAGGATAATAAAAGGTTTAGTGTCAACATCTAAAAGTAACTGAGGAGCCTCAGGACAAGATGGCAACGGCAGCGCCTCCGAGCGCCGGTTACGAGCAGGACCAATGGAAAGGCGTGAAACCGCTGCGCGCGGGCGAGGGTCACTCATTTCTCCTTCGCCGGCTGCATTCGCTGAGCGGAATCGTTCCGATCGGCGCTTTCTTAATCGAACATTTTGTCTCCAACGCGTACGCCACGAACGGACCTCACGCGTACGCGACTCAGATCAAGTTCCTGAACTCCCTTCCCTTCGTGCCATTCCTCGAGTGGGGACTCATCTACATCCCAATTCTGTACCACGCGCTCTACGGAATCTTCATTTGGTACCGTGGGGAATCGAACGTCATCTCTTACCCTTGGGAAGGCAACTGGCTTTACACCGCGCAGCGCTGGACAGGCATCATCGCCTTCGCCTATATACTCCAGCACGTTTACAGCTTGCGATTTACCGGAGTTCACCTCGTTGAATATCCCGGTGCAGGATTCGGCAAAGTACAGCATGAGCTGGCGAATCCATGGATGCTGGCTTTTTATGTAGCGGCCATTGTGTGTGCGTCGTGGCACTTTGCCTATGGAATCTGGCTGTTCTGTGCCAAATGGGGAATCACTCAGGGAGAACGGGCCAGGCGAAGGGCCGGCGTAGTCTGCTTTGCGATTGGCGTTTTGTTTGTAGTGATCGGTCTGATTACCGTGAAGGCATTTGTGGCTCCTCGTAATCCGGACTGGCGCAATATGGGAACCGATCCGGCTACGTCGAAGCAGGTGGAAGCTCAGCCTGTGGAATAACAACCAACGGAATACGCCGCACTGACTGATAACAACTCACAAGATCTCTCGATTTCAGATCATGGCAAATCCAAAAATTATCGTCGTAGGTGGTGGGCTGGCAGGACTCTCGGCCAGCATCAAGATCGCAGAAGCCGGCGGCAATGTTGATTTGTTCTCCGTCGTCCCGGTGAAGCGCTCGCACTCAGTTTGCGCTCAAGGCGGTATTAACGCTGCCAAGAACCTTAAAGGCGAAGGCGACACTACCTGGCAGCACTTCGATGACACGATTTATGGCGGCGACTTCCTGGCCAACCAGCCTCCGGTGAAAGACATGTGCGAAGCAGCGCCGGGGATCATCGATCTACTCGACCGCATGGGAGTTCCATTCAATCGCACTCCTGAAGGACTTCTCGATTTCCGCCGCTTTGGCGGAACGCTTTATCACCGCACCGCGTTTGCCGGGGCAACTACGGGTCAGCAGTTGCTGTACGCGCTCGACGAGCAGGTACGCCGATACGAATCGGAAGGCCGCGTCAGCAAGTTTGAAACCTGGGAGTTCCTTTCCGCCGTTCTCGATTCCCAAGGCGTCTGTCGCGGAATCTGCGCCCTGGATCTGCGCTCGATGGAGGTCCGCACCTTCCCTGCCGACGCTGTGATTATGGCCACGGGCGGCATCGGAGCGATCTTCGGAAAATCCACAAACTCGGTCGTCTGCACCGGATCGGCCCAGTCTGCGTTGTATCAGCAGGGTGCGCATTACGCGAACGGCGAATTCATCCAGGTGCATCCCACCTCGATCCCCGGGGATGACAAGCTGCGGCTCATGTCCGAATCAGCCCGCGGGGAAGGCGGACGTGTGTGGGTTCCGAAGACGGCTGGCGATAAGCGCGATCCCAAGAGCATTCCCGAATCGGAGCGCTGGTACTTTCTTGAGGAGTGGTATCCGAAGTACGGCAATCTAGTGCCGCGCGACGTAGCCACGCGCGCGATCCACAAAGTTGTCTATGAGCATGGCCTCGGCATCGATGGACAGCCGATGGTCTACCTCGATCTGACCCACATCGATCGCGCGACGCTTGATCGCAAACTTGAAGGAATACTTGAGATTTACGAGAAGTTCGTCGGCGACGATCCTCGCGACACTCCCATGAAGATCTTCCCCGGTATGCACTACACCATGGGCGGTCTTTGGGTGGATTTCAGGCAGGCGACGAGTATTCCCGGGATCTATGCCTGCGGAGAGTGCGAGTACAGCTATCACGGCGCCAACCGACTTGGAGCCAATTCCCTGGTCTCATGCATCTATGGCGGCTTTGTGGCGGGCCCGCAAGCGGTTGCGTATGCGAAGAATCAAGCTAAGTCCAGTACCGCGGCAAACGGAGCCTTCGATTCGGAACGCAAGCGTCAGCAGGAGATCAACGCGCGGCTCATGAGTTCGGAGGGCAGCGAGAATCCATTCCGTATTTGGCGTGAGCTGGGCGAGATCATGACCAAAGACGTCACCGTCATTCGCTACAACGCGGCTCTGGCGCAGACCGACGAAAAGATTGTCGAATTACTTGAGCGTTATCAGCGCATCAACCTCAGCGACAAAGAGCTGTGGGCCAATACATCCTTCGTCTTTACGCGCCAGCTTTACAACATGCTGCAGCTCGCGCGTGTAATCGCTCAAGGCGCGGCGCGGCGCAATGAATCACGAGGCGCGCACTATAAGCCTGAATTTCCCGAACGCGATGACGTGAATTTCCTCAAAACGACGAAAGCATATTTCGCGCCTGACGCCGATGAGCCGCGCTTCGAATTCGAACCTGTGGATACATCCTTGATTAAGCCCCGCCCGCGCAAATACTGAGGTAACGTCGACGAACAGCACTCATATGCATCCGGAGAGAAATGGCCCAGAACGGTAAGAGCGTCGTCCTCAAGATCAAGCGTCAGGCGTCTCCTGATTCCAATCCTTATTGGGAAGAATTCTCTCTGCGCTGGAAGCCGGGCATGAACGTGATTTCGGCGATGATGGACATAGCCGCAAACCCCGTAACTCGCGACGGCAAACCCTCGCGCCCGATCACCTACGATTCGAACTGTCTCGAAGAAGTTTGCGGCTCTTGCGCGATGCGCATCAACGGCCGCGCCCGCATGGCATGCTCTGCCCTGATCGACAAATTGGATCAACCAGTCACGCTCGAGCCTCTTTCGAAATTTCCTGTAATACGCGACCTCGCTGTCGATCGTTCGGTTCTCTTTGAGAACCTGAAACGAGTCAAGGCATGGGTCCCGATCGATGGAACTTACGATCTGGGATCGGGCCCAAGACAAACTACTCGCCAGCAGGAGCAGGCCTATCCGCTCTCACGATGCATCTCTTGTTGCTGCTGCATGGAAGTGTGCCCGCAGTTTAACGACAAGACTAACTTTGTCGGTGCAGCAACCATCGCCCAGGTACGCCTCTTCAATACTCATCCCACCGGCGGAGCCTTGAAGGAAGATCGCCTGCACGCCCTTATGGGCGACGGCGGAATCCAGGAGTGTGGCTATGCACAAAACTGCGTCGAAGCTTGCCCAAAAGACATTCCTCTCACCGATGCGATTTCAGAAGTGAGTGGGCAGGTAATGAAGCAGGCGATCAAGGACATCTTCACGCGATAGACGATATCTTCTTTGATATCGATCTACAAACCTCTAAACCACTGTCATCCTGTGGCCCTCTTGGCCGAAGGATGAGAATGTTGGCGTAGGAATTCGGATAAGAAACGGTCAGTCGTTGACTGTCTCGCCGGTATGCGAACGAAGAACGCGATCTACTGAGTAAGGCGCTCGCCGCGCAGGCTCGTGGTAGTGCCGCACCTGCATCTCTCCCAGCAAACCCAGCGCGAGAAGCTGCACACCAGCGACGATCAATACCGCAGCAAACACAAGCAGCGGACCGTGATCGTCCATCACATTTCTGTGGTGAAGGAACTTCTCCATTGCCAGCCACAACGCGATGGTCGAACCAGAGAGAATGCCCGTTGACCCGAATGTTCCGAAGAAATGCAGTGGGCGCGAGAGATATCTGAGCAGGAACCGGATCGTGATCAGGTCGAAGAAAACCCGGAATGTCCGCGAGATTCCGTAGTGCGACGCGCCACGTTCGCGATTCACATTACGAATTGGGATCTCGCAGATTGAGGCGCCGTACCAGGATGCCAGTGCGGGAATGAACCGGTGCAGTTCGCCGTAAAGCGGCACCTGATTGATGATCTCGCGACGGTAGGCTTTAAAGGTAGTGCCGAAATCGTGGATATCCACGCCGCTGAGTTTAGCCATGAGCCAATTTGCACAACGCGAAGGTACCCGCCGAAGAACGAAGTTATCGATTCGTTCTTTGCGCCACCCGCTTACGATGTCGTATCCCTCGCCGATCTTTTCGACAAAGCCGGGAATATCGTTCGGATCGTGCTGCAGATCTCCGTCCATCGCAATGATGTACTCCCCGGAGGCGTGATCGAAACCGGCTGCTAGTGCGGATGTTTGACCGAAGTTTCTTCGCAGCTTTACGACAGTCACTCGGCTGTCGATCGCGGCAATTTCGCTGAGCAGGTGAAAAGTCAGATCCGTGCTTCCGTCATCTACAAACACCAATTCGAAGCTCTCGGAATACGCTTCCATGACCCCTTTCAGACGATCGTAGAGAACAGTAACGTTCTCCTGTTCGTTGTGAAAAGGGACGACGATTGAATACTTCGGCATGCTGGTCAAATTATAGCGAGGGAAGGTGTAACTTTACACCCGAATGGCCGATAGAACCACTCAATTTACTGCGGCGTTTCGGCGCCGCCAGGGATGGACTTCAAATCTAGCGTCTCCTGGGAAGATTCGGAAATCTTGACCGTACGGGCCTGTTCAGCAAATCCCTTTAACCATTCCTCGTTATCGTAATTCCCGGGCTCAATATGCTCGAATGCGTAAATGCGATAGCTGCCAGGCCGCAGCCCCTGAGCTTGGTAACGTCCATTCTGATCTGTAGTTACTGCCAGGAATCGATTCGACAGCCCATTAAGGCGTTGTTCTGGGGCGAGGACTACTGTCATGCCGGGATCGGGTTTGTCGTTCGCACCTGAGATGACGCCGCTATTGCCTCCCGGTGCAAACACGAGATCAAGGTTTCGGTTGGTAGCAGGACTAAGCCCCTTTCCAGTACGTCTTCTCGGCCGGCGGTCGCGGATTTCAGATACATACCCGGGGGCGCACCGTAGCCAGAGATTTTGTATCGCTCGTCAGGCGCTGCATGGAGCGTGAAGGAACCGTCATGGTTGGCGTGACCCACTCGACTCCGTCAGAGACTCTGGTACGGGGTGAGATTGTATGCGAAGCTCTATGCGGTCGTGAATCCCCTGAATCTGTTCCAGGACTGAACTTGGGTCGAAACTCTTCACAAATCCCAATCTGGAAGCGCAGCCTGGACCTCGTGATCGCTTCGTTGTGCCTGATATTGGCACTGCCACTGATGCTCGTTGTTGCTGTGTGCGTGCGAGTCACCATGGGAAGTCCTATTCTTTTTCGCCAGCAGCGACCAGGGCTCGGAGGCCGGCCCTTTGTACTCTACAAATTTCGGACCATGTTCCCCGCAGGCGATTCCGGAACCATGGTTGACGAACATCGGATCTCCAGACTTGGTGCCTTCCTGCGCTGCACCAGCTTCGACGAGCTCCCGGAACTCTGGAACGTCCTTAGAGGCGACATGAGCCTTGTCGGTCCGAGGCCTCTGCTGATGTGTTACATCCATCGCTATTCGCCAGAACAAAGCCGGCGCCATGAAGTCTTGCCCGGCATCACCGGGTGGGCGCAAGTGAATGGTCGCAATGCAATCGGCTGGGAAGAACGATTCGCGCTCGATCTTTGGTATGTCGATCATCAGAGTCTATGGCTCGACTTCAACATTCTCTGTTTGACTCTGCTGCGAGTACTGCGAGGCGAAGGAATCAACCGACCGGGCTACGCCACAATGCCTGAGTTCATGGGATCGGTTGAGAATGGGAATCCGCAACCGTAGTGCGGCTCACGCAACCTTTCGCACGCGCGTCGTCTCTACCGCCAGACGTGACAATGGCGGGAACTGAATCAACGAAAGCGCCGCGAGCCTCAGCGCCTTGGGAAGGTGCAACAAATAGCGCAGTCGAGCAGCCGCCTTCAGAGCGGGTTGCAGAAGATCCCGATAAGCGCGGTCATAGCGATCTGTAGCTTCCTGAAGCGAGCACTCGCCTCGAAGGTATGGCGCGATGGTGATTGCCGCTAACTGTCCGCTGTGTAGGGCGATCGAGATGCCGTCCCCAGCAAACGGATCGAGGAAAGCCGCTGCGTCGCCGACCAGGAATGTTCCCGAATTGGAAGTTCTCGGCGTACTGAACAATAACGGAGAGGTAGCGACAGGTTCAATCGCGGCTCGCCATATTCGAGAACGCTTTGCTAAATCGGGATTCTGTTGGAAGACAGCGGCGAGATTTCGTCCTACATCGGATCGCACCATTGCGGCAGCATTGATCGTGCCAGTTCCCACGCTTTGCACCCCGCAATAACCGCCGGAGAAGAAGTAAAGGTCGCATCGCGGAGAGGGATCGTCTTCAAAGAAGTGCTGCTTCAGCCCGATCCAGTGTTCGGCATTTACTCCCTTTGGGCTGGCGAGGTTCGACCATCTCCCAGTCGCATTAATCACCGCTCGCGCATGTATGGTTTCTCCTTCAGTGCTGATCGAGAATAGCGACTCGATTGTTTTAATCGCGATCACTCGCGTGCGAGCGCGTCCGTGAACGCCTGCTCCGAGGGCGGAGTTCCACAGATTGAGATCGAGATCATGGCGTGAAAGGCTTATCGCAGCAGGCGTGACAGCAAAGTCTGCTCTTCTGCCGTCGAGAAATATTCGCGCGTTGTGGATGCGAGGCGCGCCGGCCAGCAATCCAGCGTCAGCCAGCAGTGAGTGCAGAATCGGCACCGCCTCGCCGGAGATGAATTCGCCGCACACCTTGTGCCGCGGGAAACTGCCGGCCTCAAACAGGACGACATGGAAGCCAGCCCGCGCCGCCGTTATAGCGGCGGAGGTGCCCGCAGGTCCTGCGCCGATCACGGCGAGATCGAAGACTCTTTCTGATATCACGCTTTCCACAGAGTCAATCCAAAACGCTGAAAGTACTGAGTGCTGATGTCGAAAGAAACGGCTGCGGTTTTCGCCGCGAGAGCAGAGATTTCGTCTGATGTGTAAGCTCGACGAACCGACGCTGGAGCGTCATTGCGAGTAAGCCGGCTGCGGTAAATAATCCGTCCCGCGTAGGCAACAGCCCAGTGGAACAGATTGCGACGCAAATCGCTGACGATCACCGCCCATCTGGCGACTCTCAACGCCTCATTAAGAAACTTAACCACATCACCCGGTTCCAAGTGATGCAGGAACAGATTACAACCCACGATGTCGAAGCTCGCAGGAGCAAACGGCAATCGCAGAGCATCGGCCGCCACTCGCTCGAGCGCAGCACTGCCGACCATGTGCGATACCGCGCGATCGAGGAGCGTAGCTTTCACAGGTACGCCTTCACTGCTCAAGGTGCGCTGTACATATTCCGCGACATCGCCCGTTCCGCCCGCAACGTCAAGAAAAGATAGCGATCGCAGCCGATGCTTATTCACCGCATTTCTCATCAGGGCGGCGACGCTGCGAAATCCTCCGAAGTTTTGATTGAAGCCGCGAAGGTCGAGAAGCGTCTGCCGAATCTCTTCGGGCGTGCCCAAATCCTCGTCGAGCAGTTCGGGCGTAACCACGCGCTTCATGGGCACTCTAGACTTTCGCGAGTTCTTCTTCGAGCAACTGCTTGTTGTACAGATCGGCGTAGTAGCCGTTGAGCGCCAACAGATCCTCGTGGGTGCCCAATTCGACGATCTCGCCACCATGCAAAACGGCAATCTGATCCGCCGCGCGCACAGTCGAGACACGATGCGAGATGAAGATCGTGGTGCGTCCCTGCATCATCTCCCGCAGATGATTTAGGATGCGTTCCTCAGTGTACGTATCGACGCTGGAAAGAGCGTCATCGAGAATGAGAATCCGAGGATTGCGAATGATGGCGCGCGCGATCGCGGTCCGCTGCTTCTGTCCACCCGAGAGCGTTAGGCCACGTTCACCAACCACCGTCGCGTAGCCTTGGGGGAAACCGTGGATCTCCTGTGAAAGGCTCGCTGCGTCCGCTGCGGCCTCGACTTCTTCATCACTGCTGCTTTCAGTGCCGAAGGCGATGTTCTCGCGAATGCTCGAACTGAAGAGGAAAGTTTCTTGCGGAACAAATCCGATATTTTTACGCAGAGTCTCGAGGGGAAAATCGGTGATCTTGCGGCCATCGACTAGCAGCGAACCCGCAGGCGCATCGTAAATGCGCGCAATCAAGCTCACAAGCGTGCTCTTGCCTGAACCGGTGGGACCAACGATTGCGAGGCTCGTGCCGCCAGGAATTCGCAGATCGATCCCACGGAGAACCTCGGCACCATTCGCGTAGCTGAAAGTTAATCCGCGGAACTCGATGTCGCCATGAATCGCGGAAGTCTCTTTCAGGTCGGGAGCCACGCCGTCGTCAGTCACTTCCGGTCGCTCAGAAAAGATTTGATTGATTCGTGCCAGCGATGCCGTCCCGCGCTGGAAGATGTTGATCACCCATCCCAGCGCAATCACCGGCCACGTGAGCTGGACCATGTAGGTGTTGTACGCGACAAAGTCTCCGACATTCATCCGGTGCAGCAGCACTTCCCTTCCGCCCAGCCACAGCACAAGGATGATCGCGAGGCCAAGAAGCATTTCCAAAGTGGGCCAGAGCATTCCGATCAGGCGGACGAGTTTCAGACTGCGAGCAATGTATTCACGATTGGCGTTCTCAAAAAGCTCGATCTCGGGTTCTTCCTGAACGTATGCGCGAACCAATCGCGCACCAGAGAAGTTCTCCTGCGCCCGCGCAGAAATGTCGGAGAACGTTGCCTGAATGCGCTCGAAGCGCTCATGAATCCGCCGACCGAAGTACTGCACCAGGATGCTGGCGGCCGGCAGCGGCAGGAAAGCAAACATCGTCAGCCGCGGGCTGATCTTCAGCATGAAAGCCAGAGCGCCGGCTGTGAAGACGATGGTGTTGGCCGTATACATGATCGCCGGACCCAGCAACATACGGACAGCATTCAGATCGTTGGTCGCACGCGCCATGATGTCCCCAACGCGCGTGCGCTGGTAGTAGGAGTAGGACAGGGACTCGAGATGCCGGAATAGATCGTTGCGCAGATCAAACTCGATCTCGCGCGAGATGCCAATCAGGATCCAGCGCATCAGGAATTGAAAGACGCCCTTGCCGAGAGCAATGGCTATTAACGCGAGCGAATACGTCACGATCTTGTGCTGCGTTATTCCCTGATTGAGGTCATTAATGGCGCGGCCAATGACTTGGGGAAAGAAAATCCAAATCAGGTTATTGAGGAGAAGTACCAACCCGCCCCAGAAGAATTGGACGCGGTACTTGTACACATACGGCTTCAGTGGGTCGAGCTTCTTGAACATTGGTCCAGAACTGTTAGACGTGATGAGCCGCTAGCGCGCTTCAACCAAAATTATGTCGGCACCTTCAATATGAAATATCCGCCTGCCAGACCAAAGATCAAATCTGGGGACCAAGCGGCCAATGCGGCAGGCAGTTGATTCACATTTCCCATGGCCTCGAACAAGCCGCTCGTCACCCAGTAGACGACGGCAATGCCGATCGCCGTGGCCACGCCGCGCAGAGCTCCCTGCCGTCCCGCAGAAACCGCAAATGGGATCGCCAGGATCGACATCACCAGTGTGATCAATGGGAATGAAAGCTTCCGGTACAGCTGCACTCTCAATCGCACTACATCGAAGCCGCCCTGCTCCAGTTCGCGAATGTAGGCCTTCAGCTCGTCGAAATTCATTTCGGAATACTGCTTTACTTCTTTCTTGAAGTAATTAGGCGGCTCGTCGACGTCGGCGAAAGTCCTTACGTCGAAGGTCTTGTAATCCTGGACCTCGGTGGGCGTGAGCGTGCGAACCCACCCTTGCTGGAAGACCCATTTATGTAATGACTCATTCCAGAACACGCGGGAAGCGAAGGTGCGCGCTATTAGTGCGAACGCCTTGGGATCAATACTGAAGACAGACAAGTTGGCAAACTGATTGCGCTCGCCATCGAAAAATTCGTAGTAGTAAATCTCGCGATGCGCGCCGAAGATCCATTTGCGTTGTGGATTCAGATATGTCTGCGCCGGTTTGCCTTTGATTTCATTGCGCAAGGCGTCTTGCCGCTTATTGGCGTGCGGCAAATAAAACTGATCGAACAAGAACAGAGCGAACGACAAACCGGCAGCGAGGGCCACTACCGGCACGATCAGGCGATACAAACTAATCCCGGTAGCCTTCATCGCTGTCAGCTCATTGGACTTTTGCAAGAGTCCAAATGTGACCAGGACGGCGATGAGAACGCTCAGAGGCGTCATGAGATAAATCATCGAGGGAATTACATTGACCAGGTACTCTCCGACAGTGATGAGGGCAATACGATTCCTGATGATGTCGCCCAGCAACTCGAAAAACGTGAATACCAGCGTAAGCACAACGAATGTGCAAAGAATCAGTCCCAGATACTCGAGGAACTGGCGAAGCACGTAATCGTCGAGGATCTGGGGGAAGCGGGAGCTTCCCTTGCGCAGCGGGGCGGAAATCGTTGAAGCTTCCGCCGTTGATTTCTCTCGCGAAAATCTCTTCGCAATATCGCTCCAGGCAATTCGAAACGAGACTACGTCGATGCTCGACTGCTGCACTCGTCGCAGAAGCACCAGCCCGGCAAGTGCAAACAAAATGTCCGCGCTCCATACTCCCAACGCAGGTTGCACTTTTCCTTGCCTCGCGAAGGCAATCCCGGCGCTCAGCGAGAAGTAGTAAAGAAACACGAGCAGGATCGTGAGCACAAAGCCGGTTGATTTGCCTCCCTTTTTGGAAGACAGCCCAAGCGGGATTCCTACCAGCATCAGCACAAGGCAGGACGCAGCCAACGCCAATCGCCGGTGAAATTCAATCCAGTACCACCGAGCCTTTGCCGGGTGCTCGGTTCGCGCACGATACAACAGCTCACTTGTTTTGAGTTCCGCAGCAGGAACCAGATCGCGCGATGGTGCAGGACCCACAGGCGGCAGGGCTATCGGAATATCGGTCTGATCAAATGTAGAAATCGTGTACTGATCTGGATGCGAGGGCTCGGTTTCCTGCTGGCTTCCATTCTCGAGATGCATGCGCAAAGTGTCGTCCTCGGTGACGACGACTGCGCGCTGGGCTAGGGTTACTTTCGGAGCGGCAGGGTTGCTGATATCAGCAAGAAAGACGTTCTTCCACAACGCAGCCCCAGTTACAGGCTCCACATCCTGCACGTACAGTACGTAGCCCTTCAAATCCTCATAAAAAACGCGGGGCTGCACTTCGAAGGAAATCTGCGAGGTCTTTAGAGAGTTTTGCAGGCTTGCCAGTGCAGCCGCTGATCTGGGAGCAATCACGAGATTGTTCAGCAATGCGACGCCAAACGCAGTGACAGCAAAGATGCCGATGATCGCGACAAACCTCCACGCACCAACGCCGCTTGCCCGCAATGCCGTAACCTCGCTATCCGCGGCCATGCGTGACAGCCCAATCAGGATGCCGACCAGAACGCCCATGGGCAAGGTAAAGGTGAGGGCGGTTGGAATGGTGAGAAAGAAGATTTCAGCAACGCTGGGAATCGGAGCGCTGTTACGTACAACCAGTTCCAGTATCCGGCCCACGTCGCGCATGAAGATCACGAACGTAAACAGCGCGGCGCCGATTACGCCATGGGAGAAAACCTCCCACAGAATGTAGCGAGTAAGGATCCTCATGTTGCCGATCTATAGCCCAGTCTAGCATCGCTTTCCACAACTATCTGAGAGTGACTCTGCAGCTTGATTACACTAGAAAACGATGCCTTCCATTCGTCTGGTCTTCCTCTGGCACATGCACCAGCCGTTCTACAAGGATCTGGTCACAGGCGAATATCGTCTTCCTTGGGTCAGGATGCATGCGCTTAAGGATTACTACGGCATGGTGAAGCTGCTGGATGAGTTCCCGCGCGTCCACCAGAACTTCAACCTGGTTCCTTCGCTCATCGTACAGATCAATGACTACGTAGCCGGCGAGGCGAAAGACGCATGGAGAAGCGTAATCGGGAAGCCCGCCACTGATCTCACACCTGAGGAAAAGGAGTTCGCACTCAGATACCTGTTCCAGGCGAACCAGACCCACCAAATCGCCAGGTATCCAAGGTATTCAGAGCTGCTGCAGAAGCACGCCGCCTACGCATCGATCGAGCAGGCCCTCCGGCACTTGAACGCGCACGATTTTGCTGATCTACAAGTACTCTCTCAACTCGCGTGGTTTGATGAGTTTTTCCTCGATGAACCCGAAGTTGCCGAGCTCACAAAAAAAGGACGGAACTTTGATCGCGCCGATCAGGAGACGCTGATTCAGCTTGAAAAGCGTCTGTTGAGCAGCGTTATTCCAGCGTATCGTGGGGCGGCTGACCGTGGAGGCGTCGAATTATCGACGACACCTTTTTATCACCCGATCCTTCCACTGCTCTGCGATACCAACAACGGCCGCGTCAGCAATCCTGGACTGCCTCTTCCCCGCCGGCGCTTTCTGCAGGCGAACGACGCTCTCGAGCAAATGAGACGCGCAGTGGACTTCCATAAGCAGACATTCGGAAAAACTCCCGCGGGCATGTGGCCCTCCGAGGGAAGCGTTTCGGATGAGGTGCTCAAGCTCGCGCGCCAGGTCGGACTAAAGTGGATGGCAACAGACGAAGGCGTCCTGGGGCGATCAACGCGCAGCTTCTTTGAGCGGAATTCCGCCGGCCATCTCATGCCTGATTCAGCCGACCGCCTTTATAGACTCTATCGCCACGGTGAAGATGGAGCCGGGGTCCTGCTTCTCTTCCGTGATCACAACCTGTCCGACCTTATTGGATTCGTTTATTCCGGTGTCCCGCCGAAAGAAGCAGCGACTCACTTCGTAAAGAGCATTAAGGCATCGGCGCAATCCGTGCTGGCTGCAGGAGATAATGCTATTGTGCCCATTATCCTCGATGGGGAAAATGCCTGGGAGCATTTTCCCGAATCAGGCCGGGAGTTTCTGCGACGGCTGTACCACGCGATTGATTCTGATCCGCAAATCGAGCCGCTCACGATCTCGGAGGTCATCGAGCGAACGAAGGACGCGAGGCCGCTTTCCTCTCTCGTCCCAGGATCATGGATCAATGCGAACTTCAATGTGTGGATCGGAGCTCCAGAAGACAATCTCGCGTGGGATTACCTGGCGGAAGCGCGAGAGTTTTATGAGCGCCACTCTCAAAATGCGACTGAGGAGTCCCGTCGCCTGGCATATGAGGAATTACTGATTGCAGAAGGAAGCGATTGGAATTGGTGGTACGGTCCGGAGCATCACTCTGCCAACGATCGCGATTTTGACGAGCTATATCGCAATCACTTGTCAAACGTCTATCGGCTGCTTGGAGCGAATCCGCCCGACCATCTGCATTACCCAATCTCGGCTGAAACCATCGGAAAGACGCGCACCATCCCGCAAACGGCATTCATTTCCCCGCAAATCAGCTCTCCCAATATCGGATATTTTGATTGGCTGGGAGCAGCCAGTTTCACCGCCGATCGTCGCGGCTCCTCAATGCACGGGAAGAAGTTCCTGCTGGAAAGAGCATACGCAGGCATCAACGCGCAGGATTTCTCATTCCGGGTTGATTTTGCAAATCAACTGCACGGCAGTCATCAGATAGAAACGCGCATAGAGGTACAACCACCCAGCACGGAACAGGCGAGAAAGACTTTTATCGTCAGGTTCCATCTCTCTGGCGGCAAAATGCAGAGGGCCGATTTATCTCGCAGTAGCACAAGCGAGAGCAACGGGAGCGCTTCCAGCCTCAAGACGGAACGAGTCGAAAGCAGCCTTGAAAAGGTACTTCGGGCGAAGGTTCCGCTTTCCATTTTGGGAGCCCAGTTAGGCGACACTCTTCTGCTTCGCTTCGCCATTTTAAGCGAACAGCTTCCAATCGATTCATTGCCGGCCCAGGGATGGATTGAGCTTCCTATCATCGCTGAAGAGCAAATGCTTGAAACCGGCGATCAGGTATGGTGAGAAAGCAGAATCCCGATTCGAGTCAGCCTCGGGAACAAATTCTTTCAGAGCCGACCGGAAGTAAAGATAAGGCGAATCTCTCATTACTCGCCTCGACCTCCACGAACTTGTCATCGATGTTGATGAGCTTTGATGTGGATGGAGCCAGAACAGTGACGAATCGAACCGGCAGCGTGCCCTGCGTCTCTACAGCCAGCGAAATGGCCGGCTCCTTACAACCGTAGTACTGCGATCGCCAGCCATAAATCCGCTCATTGAATTCCGAAACATTCGAAGCATTCGAGAAACAAACTTCTCCGCCGGTTATTAATCTCGTTATGTTCGGTGTGGAACAATAGACAGACCCTTGAAATTCACCGACAGGCGTCCGCAGCGCCAGGCGGAGTTCGTTTGATTCCCATTGATATGGATAATTTGCGAATAGCCAATGCAGCCGGACATCTCGAGCTCGGGATCCACAAACATCGTCAACGACAATCCAGATGTCCTTCTCTTGCAGGTAAGCAATGGAACGGCGGTGCATCGCGCCTATTCTCGAATAGCCATCATGCCAGGCCTCAATTGCCCCGCATGAATTCCCGATCTCGTATTCCCGCCAGTCTGCTTGTGCCCAATCCACCCAGAGAAAGCGACCGGCCCGCGTCATTTGATCCTGATTGCCCACGGTGATCGTATTGTGCACGGATGTAGTCGCCAATGCGTTCGTCCATGGTGAAGGTCCGTTGTAGAGATACGTGCCGGCATCGCAGACGATGTTCTCTCCACGCCACCAAAGATCGAGGTGAAGCTGGTCGGCTTGCGAGGGACGATCTGCGTATCGCGCGGCCCGAAGCATCGCATAACCTTCTGCCGCTACAAGTTTCAGATATCCGGAGTCTGACTGAGTCTTTTGAGTCTCCACATCCGGAAGTCCATTCCGGGTCCTCGCCTCTTGCGCCGATCGCCGAGCGAAAAGCCATTCCCATTGCTCATCCCACTCACCCTTCCCAAAGTAGAACTCGTGGTGCACCAGGAAGTATGCCGCCTGCAGCGAGGGTCGATAGTCAACGAAGTCGCACGAACTTAGTGGCAGGACAAGACTGCCGTCGTTGGAACCATAATTCGGCATTCTGCCCGTAGTTGGATCACACATGGGAAGCATGAAATGCACTGCTCTGCCCAGAATCTGATAGCTCTCTTTCGAAAAAGGAGCGTTGTTTAGTTCTCCCAAGCGCAAAGCCCAGACAAGGTAATCGATAAAGACGCGCTGATAGTTCAAAGAATGTTGAATGTAACTGCCGTCTGCGTAAACCTGTTCGTGAATCTGGGATTGGATCAGGTGCCGGCCTAACCTCAACCATTCGGTGGAACGCTGAAACTCGGGAAACAGGATTCCAATCGTGAACAGCCCGACGGCTTCACCAATTCCGTGATTATTTCGTTGCGAGAGTCCGTAATTGATAAATCCGGCAATCCGATTCCCGTGTGTCTCGATCATGCAAAGAAGTTTCGCAACCCGGTCGTCAGTTGACGATGGAGATTTCACAAAAGCATGCAGAGCGAAGCACCACGCCATCATTCGAAGCGCAACTTCCTGCCCGCTTGCCCAATTCACACCTCGGTTTGGAGGATTCTTCTCTGCCCAGTCTTCAGTCAAGCTCCAGAACGCCTCGGGAAACCGCTCGTCACCCAAGCCGGCATAAGCCCTGGCCAATAGATATGCCACGGAAAAGCGATTCGGTTCCCAGACGAATTTCACGTCATCAATCGCATTGAGTGCGAACTCCGACCAATGACAATTGTCATCGAGGCGTGTACCCGCTAAGGCATTGAAGTGCCAGTCTGGCGGGAATCCGAGCTGCAACCACTGCCTGGAGAAGAACGGCCATTCCCCGGACAGGAGTCGATCAGCTTGATGAGAAACAGCATTCCCAATTGATCGTGCAAAAGACGTTTCTTCGGAAAAGAAAAAAAACTTCGTGAGTGCTTGCGCTGTGCTATTGCAATTCCTCGTTCCGTCCAACACGGCCCAATCCGCTCTCCGGAATTCCCAGTCTCGAAACGGCAGTTCTCTGCCGACGATGCCAAGGCGCACCTCCGCAGCAAGTTTCAAGCGCTTCAGAGCCCAGCCTGGACCGAGATCGCGAACGATTTTTAAAGCAGTGAATAAAGAGGACATTCTGGAATGGTGGTCGTGGAGTCGCTCGGCATTCTACATGGAAGATTTTCCCGGTTGATTGGCAGAGTCAGGCTCTAAGGAATTTGCCTATTGTAAGTATCGACTTACATCCCTAGCATAGAATTCCCAACTCATTTCTCAGCCTATGGCGAATCTATCCGACTGGCTACCGAAGTCTGTTCTCTGCCTGCGGAGCTACACACCGCAGAAGTTCTTTGCAGATCTGCTTGCCGGTATCACCGTCGGACTCGTCGCGCTGCCTCTGGCGATGGCGTTCGCAATCGCTTCGGGAATGCCGCCGCACGCAGGCTTGTACACCGCGGTCTTTGCCGGCGGGTTAATTTCTGCTCTCGGCGGCTCGAGCACGCAGATCGGCGGACCTACTGGCGCATTCGTGGTTGTCGTGGCCGGCATCATTGCCCGTTACGGGATTGAAGGGCTCTACATCTGCACGCTTCTTGCCGGAGTGATTCTCATCTTCATGGGCGTTACAGGACTCGGCACTGCGGTGCGGTTCATTCCGCGTCCGGTCGTGGTCGGCTTCACGAACGGGATCGCGATCCTTATCGCCAGCACGCAAGTCAAAGACTTCTTCGGCTTGAAGATCGATCAAGTCCCGGGCGACTTCTGGGGACGCATTACAGCGATCGCCCACAACTTTCGCACGCTCTCGCCGGTCGCAACTTCGCTGGCGGTAATTTCGTTGGCCATCATCCTGCTGGCCGCCCTCTACCTGAAGCGCGTGCCCGGATATATCGTTGCCCTCTTAACCGGCACAGTAGTATCTGCGTTGCTCAAGTTGCCGATCGAGACGATCGGCACACGCTTCGGCGGAATCCCCTCTGGCCTGCCCAACTTAGCGATTCCTCCCTTGCAGTTCCACCTCATTCGACCGCTGATCTCACCGGCGATCACAGTTGCCATGCTGGGCGCGATCGAATCGCTGATGTCGGCGGTGGTCTCGGATCGCATGAGCGGCGATCGCCACAATCCCAACGTCGAGCTGATTGCGCAAGGCATCGCTAACGTAGCCTCCCCACTGGTGGGTGGCTTACCGGCAACAGGAGCGATTGCGCGCACCGCAACCAACATTCGTTCCGGCGCTAAAACTCCCGTCTCGGGAATGATTCATGCTCTCACTCTGCTCGCCATCCTGCTCTTCGCGGCTCCTCTAGCCAAGTTCGTTCCGCTGGCCGTGCTCGCGGCAATCTTGTTCGTCGTCTCTTACAACATGGGCGAGTGGAAGCAGATTCCCGAATTGCTGCGCCTCAGCAAGCTGGAAATTGCAGTGTGGCTGATCACACTGCTGTTGACCGTCTTTGCCGATCTCACGGTGGCAGTCGAAATGGGAATGATTCTGGCGGTGTTGATTTATATCCGGAATGTCACCGCGACAACCACAGTCTCCGAGGTCACAGGCGAATATCTCGAAGCGGGACGCCTGCACATCCTTCAAGACAAGCAGATTCCACCCTATGTAACGATCTTGCGTATTCATGGACCATTTCTATTTGGCTCAAGCGATAAAATCAACGACATCATAGAGAGCATTCCGGAGATGCCGGCGATCATCGTGGTGCGGCTGCGAAACATGACTGCTCTCGACGCAACCGGTCTGCAAGCCCTGCAGGAATTCGCCGATGCAGTCCATGCAACCGGTCGAGGACTGATCTTCTGCGGCGCTCCTTCCCAGCCAGCAAAGCTGATGAAACGCGCCGAGTTTGAGGAACATGTGGGTGCAGGAAACGTCTGCCCCAACGTTCAAGCCGCACTGGCTCGAGCCGCGCAGCTGTTCTCGGAACTTCCTGAAGAGACGCGAATGCGAGGCCTGCGTCGCCGGCGCGCCGACCTGGCGGCGCAACCTGCGGCTACGCAGAGTTAGCCATTAGTCGATTGCAATTCCTTGTGCATCCGTATCCATATTTCAGAAGCTACGGTCCTGAGCAAAACCAGTCTCTCTAAGACGTTGGCATGTTGAGCGGGTTCCCGCGCGCTTTGCTTTTTCTCCATGTCTAAAAATCGCGACCCCCGGCCCCGCCGGCGAAAAGCAAAATTCGACTCCGGTCTCCCGCGCCCGCCCCATCGAGCGCAGCACCAGCGCTCGATAGCGCCCCGGAAACGCGCGGGAACCCTCCTCCGCTCAACATGCAAATGTCTTAGAGAGATTGGCAGCGGATCGCGAATTAAGCTCCTTGATTCACCCGGAAGACTTCTCAATTGCCTGGGATAGAGTAATGGCATCCCATGACCGAATTCGCCCGAATTAACCGGCTCCCGCCCTATGTCTTCAACGTAATCGGCGAACTGAAGGCCGCTGCGCGCAAACGTAGCGAGGATGTGATTGACTTCAGCATGGGTAATCCTGATGGATCCACGCCCGCGCATATAGTTGCTAAGCTGGTGGAAGCGGCGAAGCGACCGGGCACACAGCGATATTCAGTTTCAAAAGGGATTCCCCGATTGCGGCGCGCGATCTGCGGATGGTACCGCCGGCGGTACCAGGTAGAACTCGATCCCGAAACGGAAGCGATCGTCACGATCGGTTCCAAAGAGGGAATCGCGCATCTGTGCCTCGCTGTGTTAGACCGCGGCGATGCCGTGCTCGTGCCGAATCCCAGCTATCCGATTCACATCTACGGACCAGTGATCGCCGGAGCCGACATTCGTTCCATTCCCATGCGAAGCGGCGTGGATTTCATCGCGGAGCTCGAACAGGCGATACGCCTGATGTATCCCCGTCCCAGGCTTCTGATCCTGAACTTCCCCTCGAATCCCACCACGCATTGCGTCGACCTGACCTTTTTCGAGCGCATCATTGCGCTGTGCAAAGAGTATGGAGTCTTCGTAGTGCACGACCTCGCCTATGCAGATCTCGTCTTCGACGGATACTGTGCGCCGTCGATTCTGCAGGTCCCAGGCGCCCGCGAGATCGCGGTGGAGTTCTTCACTCTGTCCAAGAGCTACAACATGCCGGGCTGGCGCGTAGGATTCATGGTCGGCAATGCAAAGCTCGTCGCAGCGCTTGCTCGCCTGAAAAGTTATTTCGATTATGGAACGTTCACGCCAATCCAAGTCGCAGCCATCGCCGCACTCGACGGTCCGCAGGAATGCGTGAAAGAAATCTGCGAGACATACAGAAAACGACGCGATTGCCTGGTCGATGGCTTGGCCAAGTTGAAATGGCAGGTTGAGAGCCCGAAGGCAACGATGTTCGTATGGGCTCCGATTCCAGAGAGCTATCGCAAGATAGGATCGCTCGAGTTCTCGAAGAAGCTGCTTACCGAAGCGCAAATCGCAGTGAGCCCAGGCATAGGTTTCGGCGAATTCGGCGACGACTCAGTGCGCTTTGCCCTTATCGAAAATGAAGAGCGAACTCGCCAGGCGCTTCGCGGGGTGAAGAGGATGTTTAAGAAGGATGGGATCACCTGAACTGCAAGCTTCAAGAAGGGAGTGCCCCGCCGTTTGCGGCACGCTCGAAAATAGCCCCGGGTAACACCCCGGTGGCTGGAAATCATAACATTGATGTTGCCGTAGCAAAGGCCAACTTACGCCAACTACTCTCTCCAACAATTTACGCCACGCAGGCTTTAAGCCCATTTGCGCACGACGCAGGCAGGAAATAGAAGGTCCTCCAGCGGCGCTCGTCCTGTTCATCAGGTCACGCGGCGTGGAGGACCCGTCTGTAAGCTCGCAACTTTCTGCGGTTCACAGGCTGATTCGGAATTATCTGACGATCGGACAACCATCGGCCATGACAAGCTGTGCCATGGGCAGCCGTTATGCGCCAGACACCTGCATCCTTTGCCTGCTCCCTCGAGTAGAACTCTGTCAGTCTGCGCCATCCCTGGCCAAGCCGAGCAAGAACCATTCGAGCAAGAACCATTAATGAGGATTTTCGTTCGAAGAGCCAGTTTTCTTCTCTGGCGGGCGCCCAAATATCGATAAGGCCAGACCGACAAGGACCATCCACATCAGATTGTTCTTCTGAACCTGATCGTGAACCGCAAGGCGGCCGAGCGGCTCGAAAAGATTTAGCGCGAAGATAATTCCGGAGACTACGGTTCCCAATACTCCTGCCAGGGAGCCAAAGCGAAAAACAATGACCATCACAGCTGCCAGGAACCATATAGGCAATGCGGATTTTCCCGGCTTGGCTTGTCCCATCACTGAGACTACGAGAGCAAGCGTGCCACACAAGATGGTCCCGAGCAGCGCTTTGAATCTCTGAGGCATGAGTAGACTGACCACTGGTAGGTCTCAGCCGATCTGGTCCTTCGACTCCTCGTCGCGGATGACCAGCTCTAAATCTTCAACAAAAGTGATCACGATTACAACCAGCGAACCTACCATCCCCAAAAGAAAAAGGGCAACCAGGCTTTTGACCGCAAATAGGAACAGAGCGCTCACGACCTCTCAATTGTAGGCAGAAGGTCATAAGGAGTTCGTAAAGCCGCAGAACCCCTTTACCGGAGTCCCCGCTGTTGCCAGCATCTATGTGGAAGGCGCATCCCGACTTCCTGCAGAGAATCGCTGATTGCGCGAAAATATCTGCCGGGGGTGGAGAGAATGGCTGAGATCCTCCTGCACATCAATGGTGTTGATCACCATCTTCACGCATCGGAAGACGAGATGCTGCTTTATATCTTGCGCGAGAGGCTGAACTTAACCGGCACAAAGTATGGCTGCGGTGAAGGACGGTGTGGAGCATGCACGGTTCTAGTTGATGGGCGACCGATGCGATCCTGTCATACCCCTGCTGCTTCGGTTGCCGCCAAAAAGATCACAACCATCGAGGGACTTAGTGACAACGGGCAGCTGCACAGAGTGCAGCAAGCTTTTCTTGATGAGGAAGCCTTTCAATGCGCCTATTGCACGCCGGGGATGATTATCTCCGCCGTGGGACTGCTCGCCGGGAATGCTAAGCCCACCCGCGAGGAAATTGTTCGCGGAATGAATGGGAACATTTGCCGCTGCGGAACTTATTCGCGCATTCTCGCGGCGATCCAACGTGCCGCGGGCGAGTCCGGGGCCAAAGCTGCTATTCCAGGCGTGTCCGAACGTTCAGGAGGTTCTCGATGAGCTTTGACAGCGAACTCCTGCAACAATCACCTGAATCTGTGCAACGTAGCTTTCTGCTGAACCGCCGCGAACTGCTAAGACTGGTGGGCGCCGGACTGTTGGTCTGTGCCGTTGATTCGCGCGGCCAAGAGTCCGGCGCTCGCGCTTCTGGCAACGGAGCCGACCGCACTACCCACGACATCGCTTCCTGGATTCACATTAATTCTCAGAACAGTGTTACCATCTTCACGGGTAAGACCGAAATGGGACAAAACATCCGCACTTCCCTGGCCCAGCAGGTGGCGGAAGAACTTCATGTCCCAGTGAACACAATCACGATGGTTATGGCGGATACAGAACTATGTCCTTTCGATATGGGGACCTTCGGCAGCCGTACGACTCCCCAAATGGGAACGGAGTTGCGCAATATCTCC
>QIBA01000051.1 GCA_003225175.1 Acidobacteriota bacterium | reverse complement strand
TAGAGATCGTGGGCTTCCGCGAGACGAGAAAGACGGTGGTAACCGGCGTCGAGATGTTCAAGAAGCAGCTGGATGAAGGTCTGGCTGGAGACAACGCTGGACTGCTGCTGCGCGGTATCGCGAAGGAAGACGTGGAGCGCGGCATGGTGCTGGCCAAGACGGGATCGATTACGCCGCATACCAAGTTTAAGGCCGAGATCTATGTGCTGACGAAGGAAGAAGGTGGACGTCATACGCCGTTCTTCAAAGGCTATCGTCCGCAGTTCTACTTCCGAACGACGGACGTGACGGGAGTCGCCGAGCTGCCGGCCGGCACAGAGATGGTCATGCCTGGAGACAACGTAGCGCTGACCATCGAGCTGATTACGCCGGTGGCTATGGAAAAGGGCTTGCGCTTCGCCATCCGCGAAGGTGGACGCACGGTAGGCGCGGGAACGATTTCAGAAATTCTTGCCTGAGCAAGTGCAGAAACGAGTATTCAGTAATCAGTTTTCATTCAGTGACAACTAATTACTGAAAATTGAGAACTTTTTTGACCGCAGCGGCAAACCGACCGCAGCAGATCTTTGAGAGACAACAAATGGTAGGACAGAGAATACGCATCCGGTTGAAGGCTTACGACTATCGCGTTCTTGACCAGTCGACTGGTGAGATCGTGGAAACCGCGCGTCGCACCGGAGCGCAGGTAGCGGGACCGATTCCGTTGCCAACGATTAAGAATAAGTACTGTGTGCTGCGTTCGCCGCACGTCGACAAGAAGTCTCGGGAAGCTTTTGAGATCCGCACGCACAAACGGCTGCTCGACATCCTGGATCCCACACAGCAGACGGTTGATGCGCTGATGAAGCTCGATCTTCCGGCCGGCGTGGACGTCGAGATCAAGGCATTTGGAAGTTAGAGAAACTCTCGCGAGAGAGCCTACAGTCCCTTGAAGGGATGATGAGGAGAAGAAGAAAAAATGGTTTCCGGAATTTTAGGAAAAAAAGTCGGCATGACGCAGCTCTTCGATGATAGGAGTGAGGTTCGCCCGATCACGGTGCTGCAGGCTGGTCCGTGCGTGATCACCCAGCGCAAGAACGCTGCCCGTGACGGATACGACGCGGTTCAGATTGGTCTCGTCGAGTTCGTGAAAGGCAAGCGCGTCACGAAGGCGATGCAGGGCCATTTCGGGAAGCACAATCTACCGCCGGTGAAGTTCATGAAGGAAGTCGCCGTTACAACTCCGGTTGAAGCGGGTGAGAAGCAAGCGAAGGGTGAGAATCCGGCGGCGGAGAGCAACGGTCAGGTGAAGGTCGGGGACAAGGTTTTGGTCGATATCTTCCAGGATGAAAAATTCGTCGATGTGACCGGAACCAGCAAAGGACGCGGATTTGCCGGCGTCGTTCGTCGACATCATTTCGGCGGTGGTCCAAAGTCACACGGACACATGTTCCAGGTGCAGGGCTCAATCGGCGCATCGTCGTTCCCATCGCGAACCTTCCCCGGACAGCGCATGTCTGGTCATATGGGCGTCGAGCAGTGCACGGTCCGCAATCTGCGCATTCTCGGGATCGACCTTGAAGAAAATCTGTTGATGGTCGAAGGCGCGGTACCTGGTCCCAAAGGCGGATACGTAGTCATCAATAAGGCCAAGCAGGCGCCGCGTGAGCGTCGTGGATTTGCAGGCGCGCAAACGGTCGATCCGTTGAAGGCTGCGAAGAAAGCCGCTGCCGGAAAGGCCAAGAAATAACCATGGCAAAGATTGACATTGTAGATCTGAAGGGCAAGAAAGTCGGCAGCTTCGAGCTGGCAGACGAGGTCTTCGGCACGATCAATGAAGACCTGATCTGGGAGGCGGTCACGCATTACCGCGCAGCTCAGCGCGCGGGTACCCACGCGACCAAGAATAAGAAGCTCGTCTCCGGCGCAGGCAGAAAGCTGTGGAAGCAGAAGGGAACTGGCCGGGCGCGTGTTGGCTCGATTCGTTCGCCTCTCTGGCGTCACGGTGGCACGGTCCACGGACCTCAGCCGCGAAGCTACGATTTCGCGTTTCCTAAAAAGAAACTGCTCGGAGCATTGCGTTCGGCTCTGGCGACAAAGTTCTCTGATGGCAAGCTGACCGTGGTTGATGGTCTCGACTCGCTGTCGGGCAAGACGAAAGACTTGCGCGAAGCATTGGACACGCTGGGCGTTGAGAAAACTTCTTTGATTGTCGCGAACGTGAACTCTGACACCCGGGAGCATGATCGCAATCTGTACCTGAGTGCGCGGAATCTCGACGGCGTAGAGCTGGTGTCTGGTTCGGAAGTACATCCGTATCACCTGCTTCGTTATGATCGTGCGATCTTCTCGCGGCCTGCGATTGAGCAGTTGCAGGAGACGCTGAAGAAGGCCGTCTCCAAGCGGCAGAAGGCGGAGGTGGCCTAATGAAATCTGCATATCAAATCATCCGCAGGCCCGTGATCACGGAAAAGGCTGAGCGCGCCAAGGAATTCGATCCGAAGGCTGCGAAGGACAAGAGTCCGCGAAAGAAAGAAGCGACCTCCGGCCAGCTCGTATTTGAAGTTGCCGCGAAAGCTACGAAGACCGAGATCCGGAACGCTGTACAGCAAGTGTTCAAGGTCAAGGTCGATACCGTCCGTACTGCGAATTTTCACGGTAAGGAGCGGCGCCGCGGACGTTTTGCAGGACATCGTCCGGACTGGAAAAAAGCGTACGTTCGATTGAAAGTGGGCGAGAAGATGCCCGAATACGCGGACAACGCGTAAGAAAGAAATCGGGTGATCGAGTCATCGGGTGATCGTGCGAAGTAAGACCCACCAGGTGACGCGCCCGGAAAACAAAGATCGGCGCGAGTCGGTGCTAGGGTTTCGGCGAAGTAAACAATTGCAGTTACTTCACCCGATCATCCGATCATCCGATCACCCGATTCAGTAATTGGGGCAATGCCCCGGCTGAGAGTTATAACCAATGCCGATTAAGACATACAGACCGCTGACTCCGTCGTTACGATTTAAGACGACGCTGGTCAACGACGAGATCACGACCGATCGTCCGCACAAGCCGCTGACCGAGATCAAGCTGCGCACGGGCGGCCGCCGCAATTCCGGCGATTTGACGAGCTGGCATCGTGGCGGAGGACACAAGCGCAAGATTCGCATCATCGACTTCAAGCGCGATAAGGATGGTATTCCCGCGACGGTAACGTCGATTGAATACGATCCCAATCGTTCGGCGCGCATCGCGCTGCTGTCGTACGCAGATGGCGAGAAGCGTTACATCCTGCAGCCCGTGGGATTGCAGGTTGGACAGAAGATCGTCAGCGGGCCTGACGCCGACATCCTGGTGGGCAACGCGCTTCCACTGCGCAACATTCCCGCCGGTACGACGGTGCACAACATCGAGCTGAAGCCCGGCAAGGGCGCGCAGATGGTTCGCTCGGCTGGCGGGGCTGCGCAACTAGTGGCGAAGGAAGGCGATTATGCGTCGCTGAAGCTTCCTTCCGGTGAGACGCGCAAGGTGCTGATGGATTGCATGGCGACTGTGGGCCAAGTTGGGAATACCGACCATGAGAACGTCGCGATCGGTAAGGCTGGTCGTAAGCGATGGTTGGGACGCCGTCCAGTAAACCGCGGTGTGGCGATGAACCCAGTCGACCATCCCCATGGCGGTGGTGAAGGAAAGACCTCCGGCGGACGTCATCCGGTTACGCCTTGGGGACAGCCGACTCGCGGTTACAAGACGCGCAATAACAAGCGGACCGACAAATTCATTGTGAGCCGCAGAGGGAAATAAGGTTTTATGGCGAGAAGCACAAAGAAGGGGCCGTTTATTGACGAGCACCTGATGGTCAAGATCGAAACGATGAACCGGGCCAACGACAAGAAGGTTGTACGCACTTGGTCGCGCCGCTCGACGATCCATCCCGACATGGTTGGACACACGATCGCAGTGCACAACGGCCGCAAGTTTATTCCCGTGTACATCTCCGAGAACATGGTCGGACACAAGTTGGGTGAATTCAGCCAGACGCGCAACTTCAAAGGTCACTCGGTAAAGGCAGCGGCAACGGAGACTGCAGCCAAGCCGGCTCCAGCGCCAGCACCGGCGAAATAACGGAGAGACGAATATGAATTTTGCTGAACAGGAATTTCGAGCAGAAGCCCGCTTTCAGCGTGTCTCGCCGCAGAAGGTACGCTTGGTTTTGGATCTGATTAAAGGCCGTCGCGTGGAAGATGCGATGAATACGCTTGCTTTTACCAAAAAGGGAATCGCTCCCTCGATCGAGAAGCTGCTGCGCTCCGCGGTCGAGAACGCGAACTATCTTGGGCAGGAGAAGGGTCTGGATGTCGATGTCGATCAGCTCTATGTGAAGCGGGCGATCGCCAACGATGGTCCTCGCATGAAACGTATCCGTCCGGCTCCGATGGGAAGGGCATATCGCTACCAGCGCCGCATGGCACACATTGAAATCGCTCTTGCGGAACGGCTTCGCGCAGAAAGTGCCGGTGCTGCGACCGTAGTAGGTGAGAAGAGCGCGACTACCAAGAAGCGCACGCCCGGCAAAGCCGCAAAAAAGAAGACCGCCTCGAAGAAAGCAACGGCGAAAGGATAACTATGGGTCAGAAGGTACATCCCTACGGATTTCGGCTCGGCTACACCAAACCGTGGAAGTCGCGCTGGTTCGTTGAGCGGGACTACGACAAGCTTCTCCTCGAAGACGTGAAGCTGAAGGCGGAGCTAAAGGACAAGCTCAAGTCTGCGGGCGTGAGCGCGATTGAGATCGAGCGTCCGGGAAACAAACTGCGGATCATCATCAAGACCGCGCGTCCCGGAATCATCATTGGACGCAAAGGCGCCGAGATCGACAAGCTAAAGGTTGAGCTGCAGAAGCGGACGAACCGAGATGTCTTTGTCGACATTCAGGAAGTGCATAAGCCGGAGCTCGATGCTCAGTTGGTTTCTGAGTCGATCGCACTCCAGCTCGAGAAGCGCGTTGGCTTCCGCCGCGCGATGCGCAAGTCTGTGGATTCCGCTCTGCGCTTTGGTTGCAAGGGAATTAAGGTTCGCGTCTCCGGACGTTTGAACGGAAACGAAATCGCCCGTTCCGAATGGTATCTGCAGGGACGTCTTCCGCTGCACACGCTGCGTGCGGACATTGAATATGGTTTCAGCGAAGCCCGCACAACGTACGGCGTGATCGGTGTAAAGACGTGGATTTACAAAGGCGAAATTCTCGCGCAGAAGAAGCGCGAGCCGCAGGTAGCTACGGGGTTCTAGTAATTAAAAGATTGGGAAACGGATTTCTATGTTGATGCCGAAAAAAGTTAAGTACCGCAAGACGCAGCGCGGGCGCATGGCCGGAAAAGCATGGCGGGGTTCGCAGCTCTCTTTCGGTGATTACGGACTCAAGGTCCTGGAATGCGGTTACATTACTGACCGCCAGATCGAAGCAAGCCGTGTGGCCATGACTCGGTTCGTGAAGCGTGGCGGCAAAGTTTGGCTGCGATTGTTTCCTGATAAGCCCGTAACCAAGAAGCCTGCCGAAACCCGTATGGGTAAGGGCAAAGGAGCGCCGGATCATTGGGTAGCCGTGGTTCGCCCGGGAAAGATCCTCTTTGAGATGGAAGGGGTAAGTCAGACCGATGCGCAGGAAGCGATGCGGCTAGCATCGCACAAGCTCCCGCTAAAGACCAAGTTTGTTGCACGCGAAGGACACTAGAAATGAACATTGAGAAGATCAGAAATCTTGGTCCTGACGAGCTTGCGCATCAGCAGCGCGATGCGGCTGATCAGCTCTTTCGCCTGAAGTTTCAGCTCAAAATGGGACAGACGACCGGCGTGAAGAAAATGCGCGAGTTGCGCAAGGATTTGGCACGCATCAAGACGATCGCACGCGAGCGCGAATTGGGAATCGACAATACTCGCGTGAGCAACGCCGCCACTGCCACGGCAAGCCCGACGCAGGAAGCGGCTCCTGCAGCAGCTACGAAGGAGCCGCCGGGCAAGAAGTCCTCGAGAGCTGTCGCAAAGAAGAAGTCAGCCGCTGCAAAGAAGGCTTCTGCGCCGAAGAAAAAGGCCGCAGCAAAGAAAAGTAAGGCGAAGCGATAGTTCTTCGCGCTCCCGCTCGAGCGGGATGAAGGAGATTTTGAATGGCTGAACAGGCAACCGGAGCAAAGACGCAGAAGACGGATTCGCACCGGAATGAAAAGATCGGTTACGTAACCTCCACCAAGATGGCGAAGACGGTTGTGGTAGAGGTGGAGATGCGCAAGTCACACGCGAAATACAAGCGCGTCATTGCGAAATCCAAGAAGTTCTACGCGCATGATGAAGAGAACAGCGCTCGTACCGGGGATGTTGTGCGGATCGTCGAGACTCGTCCTTTGTCCAAGCTGAAGCGGTGGCGTCTTGCTGAGATCATTCAGCGAGCTGCGATCGTGCCTGGTGCGGAAAAGATCGAGCAGGCGAGTTAGGGTTACTTCGCAGACGAGGAGAAAAAGATTATGGCCGTAATGATGCGAAGCATGTTGGAAGTTGCCGATAACTCCGGCGCGCGTAAGTTGCAGATGATTCTGCCCCTGGGTGGATCGAGCGGTTTAAGTGCCGGATTGGGTGACATCATCACCGCTGCAGTGAAAGAAGCATCGCCGGATGGCACGGCAAAAAAGGGAACCGTAGTGAAGGCCGTCGTTGTGCGGATGCGCAAGGAATCGCGGCGACGTGATGGCACCTACATCCGCTTTGACCAGAATGCAGCAGTACTGATCAACGAAGCCGGCGAGCCGATTGGGACGCGTGTCTTTGGTCCTGTCGCCCGGGAGCTGCGTGAGAAGAAGTTTTTGAAGATTGTTTCGCTTGCCCCAGAGGTTCTCTAGGCAAGCTGGTTGAGAGAGTTTGACGATGATGCAGAAAACTTATGACATCCGCCGCAATGATCAGGTAAAGATCATTGCCGGTCGAGACAAAGGCAAAGAAGGGCGTGTGTTGCGCGTGTTTCCCGATACGGCCCGCGTGCTCGTTGAGCACGTAATGATGGTGAAGAAGAACGTTCGGCCGAATCCGCAGAAGAATATCAAGGGTGGCATCGCCGAGCAGGAGAGCCCGATCGCAATCTCGAACGTAAAGCTCGTCTGTCCGAGTTGTGGCCCAGTGCGGGCTGGCCATGAGCGGCACGGCGACAAAAGCGTGCGCGTTTGCAAACGCTGCAAGACCACGCTGGAGAAGAGTTAAGCCATGAGTGCGAGATTACGAGAGAGATTTCACAAAGACATCGCTCCGGCGCTCCAGAAAGAACTGTCGCTGAAGAATCCGATGGCGGTTCCGCGTTTGCACAAGATCGTTGTGAACATGGGAGTCGGAGAGGCTACGCAGAACGCGAAGGTCCTCGATCCCGCTGTTGGCGAACTTGGCCAGATCACTGGACAGAAGCCGGTAGTCACGAAGGCGAAGAAGTCGATCGCCGCATTCAAGGTTCGCGAAGGGATGCCGATTGGCGCCATGGTCACTCTGCGGGGTGATCGGATGTACGAGTTCCTCGACCGTCTCATCAATGTCGTGCTGCCTCGCGTGCGCGATTTCCGCGGAGTATCGACGAAGTCCTTCGACGGGCGCGGCAACTACACGCTTGGACTGCGAGATCAGTTGATCTTCCCAGAGATTGATTACGCGAAGGTGGACAAACTCAAAGGGATGAATGTCACCATCGTGACAACGGCCAAGAACGACAACGAAGCCCGCGCACTGCTGCGCAGCTTCGGAATGCCGTTCCGCGCTGCATAACGAAGTTACCAGTAGTTAGTTCTGAAATTTCTAAGGATTGCATGACCACAGCAAAACGAGTGAAGGACGCGAAGATCGAGAAAAAGTTTGAGCAGGCGCGCGGCAGCAAAGGTGCGCTACCCAAGTTTTCAACCCGCAGACATAACCGCTGCAAGCTGTGCGGACGGCCACGCGCGTACCTGCGCAAGTTCGGCGTGTGCCGCCTGTGCTTCCGCGGACTCGCTCTTCGCGGCGAAATTCCAGGCGTCTCCAAGTCGTCCTGGTAAAAGAGGCTTTCGGCACTCAGCGTTCGGCCGGTCGAGCCCATGATGGTTTAGGCCAAAGGCTGAGTGCCGAAAGCCGGGTGCTCACTGCAGTACGTTTCGGACCGGTTCCCGGGCAGACCGGGGCTAACGCGAAACGATAAGAGGAGATAAGAATGAGTTTGACCGATCCGGTCGCAGATTTGTTGACCCGAATTCGTAACGCTGTTAGCGCACGCCAGCAGAAGCTGGACGTGCCCGCTTCGAAGCTGAAGATGGAAATCGCGCGCATCCTGAAAGAGGAAGGCTATATTTCCAACTTCAAGGCCACCGAAGAGAACGGGCGCAAAGTTCTGCGCGTATATCTGAAGTACAGCTCGAACAACGACGCCGCCATCACGAACCTCGCGCGCATCTCGCGCCCGGGCTGCCGCGTGTACGTTGGCCACGAAGAGATTCCGCGCGTTCTCGGCGGGTTGGGAATCAACATTCTCACAACTCCAAAAGGCGTGATGACCGGCCGCCAGGCGCGCAAGAGCGGAATCGGCGGCGAAATCCTCTGCGAGGTTTGGTAGTTAAGAGCTAATCACGGTTGTGGACTTCCAGTAACCCTGGGACGACTCACCGAAAGGAACTTATGTCGAGAATTGGAAAAAAGCCGATCGAAGTGCCCAGTGGGGTGAAAGTGAACATCCAGGGCAATCTCGTTTCGGTGCAGGGACCCAAGGGCAGGCTGGATACTCCAGTCCCAGGCGGAATCAAGGTCGAACAAAAAGACGGACACCTCGTTGCCATACGCGAGAACGATTCGCAGGCGGCTCTTCATGGATTAGCGCGCGCTCTGGTCTTCAACGCGGTCGAAGGCGTGACCCACGGCTGGAAGAAAGAACTCGAGATCGTTGGAATTGGTTATCGCGTGGAGATGAAGGGTAAGGGCACCGTGGTCTTCACCTTGGGATTCTCCCATCCCATCGAGTTCCCGCTACCCACGGGCATTGATGTTGCGGTCGATCCCAAGCAGACGCGATTGACCCTCACTGGAATTGACCGCCAGAAGGTTGGACAGGTCGCTGCCGATATGCGTGCGCTGCGGCCACCAGATCCGTATAAGAACAAGGGTGTTCGCTACGCAGGCGAGCGCCTGAAGAAGAAGGTCGGTAAGACGGGAGCGAAGTAACTTCATCGCGGAACCAGGGTGTTCTGCGAAGGAAAGGATGCAGCGGCGAAGATGCTGCAATAGAAAAACATGATTCCCCAGATTTCAAAAGATGCAGTACGGCGACGGGTTCACACGCGAATCCGTAAGGCGCTTCAGGGAAGCGATGCGCGTCCCCGCCTGAACATTTACCGCTCGCTGAATCACATCTATGCGCAAGTGATTGACGACGGCAGCGGTGTCACCTTGGTGTCTGCCTCCACGGCAAGCGGTAAGGAAGGGAAAAGCAAGAAAAAGACTGGTGGCAATCTCGCGTCGGCCAAGGAAATTGGCAAGCTGGTCGCGCAGCGGGCACAGGAAAAAGGTATCAAGAAGGTAGTCTTCGACCGCGGCGGCTATCTGTACCACGGACGCATCAAGGCTCTCGCTGATGCCGCGCGCGAAGCAGGATTGGAGTTTTAAACGAATGGCAGCAACCGCAAAGAAGAGAATCGATGCTGGTCAGTTTCAGCTTAAGGACCAGGTCGTCGCCATCAATCGCGTTACGAAGGTAGTTAAGGGCGGCAAGAACCTGTCGTTTGCCGCGTTGGTAGTCGTTGGAGATCCGGCCGCCGGAGTAGTGGGCTATGGTTCCGGCAAAGCCAAGGAAGTTCCGCAGGCCATCCGCAAGGGTATCGAGTCAGCGAAGAAGAACCTGATTAAGGTGAACCTCACGCAGACGACGGTCCCGCACGCGGTGCTCGGACGCTTCGGTTCGGGACATGTTCTTCTGAAGCCGGCTCCGGAAGGAACCGGCGTGATCGCCGGCGGTGCAGTGCGTGCGGTGATGACTTCGGCAGGAGTGCAGAACGTGCTCACGAAGTCGCTGGGCACGGCGAATCCGCACAATGTGATCAAAGCCACCTTCGATGCACTCGGCAAGCTTCGTGATCGGGCGGAAGTGGCCGCCCTTCGCGGCAAGACCGCCCAGGAGCTGTAGACAGATGGCAGAGAAAAAAGCTAGCTCTCAGAAGTCAGGGGCAAAGGGAACGGTGCGTATCCGCTGGGTGCGGTCGTACATTGCCTCGCCGGTGAAGCATAAGAAAATCGTCAAGGGCTTGGGATTTACACGCCTGAACCAAGTAGTCGAACGGGAAGATACGCCGTCGATTCGTGGAATGGTGAAGAAGATTCCGCACCTGCTTGAGTTTGTTCAGTAATCAGCAGCAAAGTAGAGACGCAGCATGCTGCGTTTCCGCCATGCAGTAAGAGAACACTATGAATCTTTCCAATTTGCGAGCGCCCAAGAAGGCGAATTCGAACAAGAAGCGTGTCGGACGCGGCATGGGTTCGGGGATGGGTAAGACCTCGACCCGCGGACACAAAGGACAGCGCTCCCGCTCTGGGTCGCGCATGATGCGTGGCTTTGAAGGCGGTCAGATGCCGCTCCACCGTCGTTTACCCAAGCGCGGCTTTACTAATATTTTCAGGACCGAATACACGGTCCTGAACATCGACCGGATTGCCTCACTTGGTGAAGGCGATGTGACGCTCGAAACGCTGGTCAAAGCCGGTTTGGTTAAGGACGGCGCCCTGGTCAAAGTTCTGGGTGATGGCGAACTGAAGAAGAAGGTTAACGTGCAGGCTCATAAGTTCTCGAAGTCTGCCCAGGAAAAAATCACCAAAGCCGGCGGCAAGGCAGAAATCATCGGCGGTGCTTAAGAAGTTGGTCCACTATGTTTGAGAAGTTAGCGAACATCTTTCGCGTCCCGGATCTTCGGACGCGTGTTCTGTTCGCCTTGGCGATGCTGGCTGTCTATCGTCTGGGTGGTCACATTCCTACGCCTGGTATTAATGCGGATCTGCTGTCCCAGTTCTTCGACCAGCAGCGTGGAACCGTGCTCGGCTTTGTGGACCTGTTTAGCGGCGGCAACCTGCGCCGCCTGACGATATTTGCCCTGGGCATCATGCCGTATATCACGGCATCGATCATTCTGCAGTTGCTGACCGTCGTCTACGAACCATTGGCGAAGCTGCAGAAGGAAGGGGAGCTCGGGCGCAAGAAAATCACGCAGTGGACCCGCTACCTCACCGTTGTTCTCGGTGCCCTGCAGTCATTTGGTATCGCTATCACGCTGCAGAAGAATTCTGGCGGCGTCCAGTTTGTCACCAATCCAGGTCCTGGGTTCATCTTGATGACGGTCATCACGCTAACGGCTGGAACAGCTTTCATCATGTGGCTGGGCGAGCAGATTACGGAACGTGGCATCGGAAACGGAATGTCGCTGCTGATCTTTGCCGGAATCGTCGTAGGACTGCCGCGCGGCATTGCCGACCTATACGAGAAGGTAAAGACACAAGCATGGGGCGGCTTTACGGTGCCAGCGATGGTGCTGCTGATTGCAGTAATGATCGTGGTGGTCGCGTTCATCGTCTTCGTTGAACGCAGCGAACGGCGTATTCCGGTGCAGTACGCAAAGCGCATCGTCGGACGGAAGATGATGGGCGGACAAAGTACATACATGCCTTTCCGCGTGAATGCTGGCGGCGTGATGCCGGTGATCTTTGCCTCGTCGATCCTCAGCGCGCCTTTATTTTTGGGGCAATACTTCAAGAACACCCGTGGATTTTCTTGGATTTTCGATCAGCTGCGTGGCGGCGAGCCGCTGTACGAGTTTCTGTACATTATCGGCATCATCTTTTTCGCTTATTTCTACGTCTCGATCATCTTTGATCCGGCCCGGGTGGCCGACGATATGCGGCGATATGGTGGGTTTGTTCCCGGCATTCGTCCCGGCAAGCGCACGCAGGAATATGTGAATAGCATCCTTACCCGGCTCACGCTGGTGGGAGGCCTCTATCTCTGCATTGTCTCGATCATTCCGCAGTGGATGATCGGCGGCATCCACCTGAACCACCTGCCCGGCGTGCTGGGAAATTTCTTCGAGCGCTTTCCGACATGGTTTACCAACGGCTTGGGCGTCACGTTCTACTTTGGCGGTACTTCCTTGCTGATTGTCGTCGGTGTCGCGATGGATACCGTGAATCAGATCGAGGCGCAGCTGGTAATGCGTCACTATGAGGGCTTTACTCCCAAGAGTGGCCGGATTCGCGGGCGGCGATGGTGAGTAGCTGGAAACCGATGGCCGGAAGCTGGCTGCGTCCTAAGTGCATCGGTTATAATCAAATATTGCAACGGCTCTCCGGACGTGGTCCGTGTCCCGCCCTCGGCAGTCCGCCCCGGCGGATTCATCTAACGCCTGAAGGTTCCGATGCCGTTCTCCGACGAGGAAACGAGCCTGTGCGGAATTCTGTGTTTTGTGAGAGCGTGGCCTGATGGCCATTATGTGCAAGTCGGCTGGTGAGATTGAGAAGATGCGCCGCAGTGGGCGCATCGTTCGTCAGGTACTCGACGCAACCGTGGCAGCAGTGAAGCCTGGCATTACGACGATGGACTTGGAGGCAGTAGCCGCCGCCAAGATCGAGGAGCTGGGAGCCAAGCCGGCGTTTAAGGGCTATTACGATTATCCGTGCGTGCTGTGCACGTCGGTGAATCAGGAGATTGTGCACGGTATTCCTTCCCCGAAGCGCGTGCTAAAGGAAGGTGATATCGTCTCGATCGATTGTGGCGTGGTTCTGGATGGTTACTACGCCGACTCCGCGGTGACGGTTCCGGTAGGAAATCATCTTAGGCCGGAGATCAAGAAGCTGCTGGAAGTGACTAAGGCCTCGCTGGAGCGAGCGATCCAGACGGCGCGGATCGGCAGTACAGTCGGCGATGTTGGCGCCGCGGTACAGGAAATGGTGGAAGCCAACGGCTTCAGCGTGGTTCGAGAGTTCGTAGGACACGGAATCGGTACTAAGCTACACGAAGAACCTCAGGTTCCCAATTACGGAACGCGAGGACACGGGCCTCGACTTCGTGAAGGAATGGTCTTGGCGATCGAGCCGATGGTGAATGTCGGGAGGCCAGACACGAAGCTGCTCGATAATAAGTGGACCGCCGTAACTGTTGATGGAAGTTTGAGTGCCCATTTTGAGCACTCAGTGGCTGTAACCAAAGACGGCCCAGTGATTTTGACAGCATAGAAACTGAATACTTAAGGATCGATTGAGCAAAGAAGACGCGATTGAAGTAATGGCAGTAGTCTTGGAACCGCTGCCCAATGCAATGTTCCGGGTGGAGCTGGAGAACAAGCATCAGGTTCTCGCTCATGTCTCCGGACGTATGCGCAAGAATTTCATCAAGATTTTGCCCGGTGACCGTGTAGCAGTGGAGCTTTCCCCCTACGACTTGAACCGTGGCCGAATCGTTTATCGGTATAAGTAAACCGAATAGAGCTAAGGAATCATGAAGGTACGAGCCTCAGTAAAGAAGATTTGCGATAAGTGCAAGATCATCCATCGCCGTGGCGTGGTGCGGGTGATCTGCGAGAACTCCAAGCATAAGCAGCGGCAGGGATAAGGAACACATATGGCACGCATTGCAGGCGTCGATCTTCCGCGCAATAAACACGTGGTCATCGCGCTGACATATATTTACGGAATCGGCAATCCGCGTTCGGCGCGCATTCTGGCAGCAGCCAAAGTCGATCCGGACAAGAAGGTGCAGGACCTGAACGAAGACGAGGTCAATCGCATCCGCCAAGTCATCGAAAGCGAAGGCAACGTCGAAGGCGACCTCCGCAAAGATGTTTCGATGCACATCAAGCGGCTGATCGAAATCGGCTCGTATCGTGGATTCCGTCATCGTCGTAACCTCCCGGTTCGCGGACAGCGGACACACACCAACGCCCGTACCCGGAAAGGTCCACGCAAAGGAACAGTGGCGAACAAGAAGAAAGCGGCGGCTAAGACATAACCATGGCGAAACCGGCAGCAACAACAGGCGGCGCTGCAGCAGCGCCCGATAAAAAGGGCAAGAAGAAGCAGTTTAAGAAGAAAGAGCGCAAGAATGTCCCGTTCGGATTGGCGCACATTCAAGCCTCCTTCAACAATACGATCATCACCATCTCGGATATTGAGGGTAAGGTGGTGTCGTGGAAAAGCTCCGGCTCGCTCGGCTTCCGCGGTTCCCGAAAAGGAACTCCGTTCGCGGCGCAACAGGCCGCTATGAACGCCGCCAATCAGGCGCGGGATCACGGCATGCGATCCGTGGATGTTCGCGTGAGTGGTCCCGGATCGGGACGAGAGTCGGCAATTCGTGCCCTTGCGGCAGCCGGACTGGAAGTGCGTGTGATCCGCGACGTAACGCCGATCCCGCACAATGGATGCCGTCCGCCGAAGCGGAGGCGCGTCTGACGACGCGAGCAGCCAGCCGTCAGCACTCAGCATTCAGCCAATGCAGTGCATGGGGGACACAATGATTTCTTACTCGGCAAGATCTGGTCAGAGGCTGAATGCTGACCGCTGAATGCTGAGTGCTTTCTGATCGGGAGGAAGGGCGTGCCGCCTGTAAACCGATCGCAATAATCCGAAGTTTGGAGAAACGATGGCACGATATAAAGGACCAGTTTGCCGCCTTTGCCGACGCGAAGGCATGAAGTTATTTCTCAAGGGCACGAAGTGCTTTAGCGATAAGTGCCCAGTCGAGAAGCGCAACTTCGCCCCTGGACAACATGGCAAAGACCGCAAAGCCAAAGTAGTTGGCTATGGCTTGCAGCTCCGCGAGAAGCAGAAGACGAAGCGCATCTACTTCACGCTGGAAAAGCAGTTCCGCAACTACTTTGAGAAGGCCGCGCGCTCCAAGGGTGTAACCGGCGCAAAGCTGCTGGAACAACTTGAGCGTCGCCTCGACAACGTCGTGTATCGCCTAGGATTCGCGATTTCCCGTCGCCAAGCTCGCCAGTTGGTTCGGCACGGGCACGTAGCAGTCAATAGTCGCAAGGTGAACATCCCCTCGTACCAGGTTGCGGTCGGCGAAGAGATCGCAGTGCGCGACAACAGCAAAAAGATGACTGTGCTTGAGACGTCGAAAGAATTCACCAGTCATCAGCCGGCAGTGAACTGGCTGGAAGTCGATCGCGACAACTACAAAGGGCGCGTAACTGCGTTGCCGAAGCGCGAGGACATCAATTTGCCGGTCAACGAACAGTTGATCGTTGAGTTGTATTCGAAGTAAGAGAGGCTGTTCGCTATCGGCACTCGGCGTTCGGGCAATCACTTTTAGCGGCGCTTCTAAGAGTTGTTGAACTGAGCAATCTGGGTTGACTGGCCGAAGCCGAAAGCTGATCGCCGACAGCCCGATGCGATAAACCGGAGACTAACCACCAACGCGAAAGGACATCGGCGCGGCCGTTGCAGAATGCTTCGCGACGCCATTAGCCGCGCAGGAAACTTCAGCTCACTGAATTAAAGGAAAAGGACAAAGACATGCTCTGGAAGGGATTTCAAAAACCAAAGCGGCTTGCCGCTGATACCGACACGCTCACTGATAAATACGGCAAGTTCTATGCGCAGCCGTTTGAGCGTGGTTTCGGAACCACGATTGGAAACGCGCTTCGTCGCGTTCTGCTCTCATCGATCGAAGGCGCGGCTATCACCGCGGTTCGCATCGAGGGCGTTCTGCATGAATTTCAGTCGATTCCCGGCGTGGTAGAAGACGCCACCGACATCATCTTGAATCTCAAGCAGATTCCGTTCAAGTTAAACAGCGAAAATCCCAAGGCGATCTACCTGAAGACCGACCAGCCAGGCGTGATCACCTCCGGCATGATCGAAGCTGATGGCGACGTCGAGATCCTCGACAAGGATATTTACATCGCCACAGTGAGCGAAGGCGGAAAGCTCGACATGGAAATGCGTCTGAAGCGCGGACGCGGCTATGTCTCCGCAGATAAGAATTTCGACGAGGACCTCGGATTGGGATTCATCCCGATCGACTCAGTACATTCGCCCGTTCGTAAGTGCAACTACACGGTAGAAGCGGCTCGTCTGGGCCAGATCACGGACTACGACAAGCTCACTCTCGAAGTCTGGACCAACGGCGCAGTCGTTCCCGCAGATGCGATCGGTCTCGCGGCTAAGCTGGTGAAGGACCACATGAGCATCTTCATCAACTTCGAGGAAGAGCACGAGGCTGAAAGCGCAGAAGATCGCAAGCCAGAGATCCGCAACGAAAATCTCAATCGCTCTGTCGAAGAGCTGGAGTTGTCGGTCCGCAGCTACAACTGCCTGAAGAACGCTAACATTCAGACGATCGGCGAACTGGTTCAGAAATCCGAAGCCGAGATGCTGAAGACGAAGAACTTCGGACGCAAGTCGTTGAACGAGATCAAAGAAATCCTCGCCCAGATGGGTCTCAGTCTGGGAATGAAGATCGACGAGCACGGAAATGCGGTTCCCGGTCCAACCAGCCAGCCACCGGCGGCTGTATTGGCCGGCGCGTATTCCACTCCGGAAGACGAACTCGACGAGGAAGAACCAGCAGGCGGGTTCTAAAAAGCATTCAGCCGTCAGCACTCCGCATTCAGCTAGTGCTGACTGCATGGCGGCATGACTCTAACTTGGCGAGGCAGTTTAGCGGCTGAATGCTGACAGCTGAGTGCTGAGTGCTTGGTTTAAAGCGCGACACTGCTCGCGTGACAATATCGCAAGTTAGGAATACACATGCGTCATCTGAAAGCAACTTGGAAATTAGGACGTAACACCAGCCATCGTCGCGCACTGCTGCGAAATCTGGTGAGCTCTCTCATTCTCGAAGAGCGCATTGAAACCACTGTGGCGAAGGCCAAGGCGATGCGTCCTCACGTCGAGAAGATGATCACTTTCGGCAAGCGTGGAGATGTAGCTGCGCGGCGCCTTGCCGCATCTTTTCTTACTTCTCGTGAGGCCGTAGATCGCCTCTTTGGCGAAGTAGCGCCCCGCTATGGCGATCGTAACGGTGGCTATCTTCGCATTGTGCGGACGGGCTTTCGTAAAGGCGACGGCGGTGAGAAGGCCTTCATCGAGCTCATCGGCTCCGAGAAGATTCTCGACGAACGTCGCGAAAAACGCGCGGAACTACGCGCCAAGCGCCGCGAGGAGATCGAGAAAGCAATGCAGGAGCAACAAGCGAATCTTGAGGCCAGCGGCGGACCAGCCGCGAGCGAGGCCAAGTCAGAGTAAATTTTTAACACCGGTGAAAAAGGCGTGGATACCTCCGCGCCTTTTTTTGGCTCCGTTTTGGTCGAGACGCTGCATGCTGCGTCTCGACTACGCGGGCTTAAGTAGTCCGAATGGCACTTAGGTACCTAAATGCATGGTTTGAAACGTGGAATGCTACGTCTCTAACGGTGCGCACCAGCCCAACTCTGTGCGAAAATGCTCGGCGCATTTTTGGAGCCGACTTATGTGCATGCTGTGCGAGCTGCAGTTATTCAATGATCATCAGGCGCTTGAACGAGAGTTCTACGATGTATGTCCGAAATGCAAGAAGTTTCCAGCGGACGCCTCCGGCCACGAGTGCTATCACTGCTTCAGCATTGGTGGAATCATCGATGAGTGCCCAAAATGCAATGGGAAGCCCTGGAGCGAGGAATTTTTAACCGCACGCCAGGAGATTGAGGGAGACGAGAAGGATCCGCTCCCATTTTAGTACTGTTATCCTTCTGCCACCGCCTGCTTCTTGCCCGGATACCATGCCGTGGCGCGTGGAGTCCATCGCCGCACGTTCTTGCAGTACTCGTAGTATTCGTCCCCGAACTTCAGCCGAAGCGTGGGCTCTTCGTAGAACAGAATGAACAGGTTCACGACGACGATTATTGCCGCTGCATAGGCCGCCAGCACGGCCGAAAATTTCGCGAAAAGGATTGCGCTGCCAGTGAGAACGAGCCCCGCGCCAAGGTACATCGGATTACGCACATAGCGGTAAGGTCCGCTGATTACAAGCCGCCGAGGCGCGTCAAAAGGAGCCGGAGTACCCTTTCCAGCAAACAGAAATCTGGCAAAGCAGTTGAACGCAAGCACTGCACCCAATACTAAGGGAATGAGCCCAAGCCGTCGTGAGGGAGTTTGTGAGGGAAAGCTGGTCGACGTACGAAGGTTGATCCACTGTGGCATCAACCAGAGCCAGACCAGGGCAAAGCCGGTTACGTACAACAGACTGCGAAGAGCGAGGAACACCCGTTGGCCCACACTGCACCTCCGGATCATCCGACGAAGTATAACGTCGAGTTCGAGCTCGCTCTAGCATCGTAGCAACCATTGCGTCCAATGGAGATATGCAGATGAAGGTGATTGAGCAAAGTCGGGAGAAGACAATCAGCGCCGTGATCGCAGATCGTCGCTCCACGCCGCGTTTCGCATCCACCCCAATCCAGGAAGAGGATCTAAGACGAATTGTTGTGGCTGGCTTGGAATCTCCTAGCGGGTACAACCTCCAGCCCTGGAGATTTGTCGTCATCCAAACTCTGGAGCAGCGCCGCAGGTTACGAGCGGCCTCGCATGATCAACCAAAAGTCGAGCAGGCTCCTGTCGTGATTGTGGCTTTGGGGGACCCGCTAGGCTGGCAAGAAGGCGATCTGGACGCGATGATTCGGATCGGCGCCGAGCATGGGTATGCTCATCCCTCAAAGTCGGGCGAAATGCGCCACGTGATTGAGAAGTACTTCACTGAGCATGAGAACATGCCCATGTGGTTAAACCGTCAGGTCATGATTGCGCTCACCACCATGATGTTGATGGCCGAAGCCCTTGGATATGACACGGCATTGTTGGAGGGGTTCGAAGAACAGAAGGTTAGGTCAGTCGTAGGTGCTCCCGACCGCATGGAGGTCATTTGTCTGCTTGCCATCGGCCACTGCGAAGGCGAGGATAAGCATTATGGTGGGCGATTCCCTTCAGAGCGCGTAATTTTTGCCGAACGCTTCGGAAACCCGCTCCCTCTCTAACCCTGAGACCGCCAAATCTCCTACTGCTGACCTCGGAATCTCATGGAATCATGAGAATATGGAACGCACTAATTGCCCCGGTTTGCGTTGTCGTCTGCTCATTTGGTGGCCCGTCTCGCCAGAATGCTTGCGCAGCGTCCTCGAGAGATGAGCAATAGCGATCAGCACTTATGAAGAGAAAGATCCAACAACTCCTGGCAAAGTTCCTTTCCCGAAGCAAGGGAATCAAACGTGTTGATCTTGGATTGGCTATCTTCGTCACCTTTGTTGCTCTCGCGATTTACATCTACACCCAAATCAGCGGCCGGAATGCTGCGGGCCTACGCTTTATCGAGAATGTCGAGGCACGCTCTCTGGATGCACGCTTCAACTTGCGAGGAGCGCGCTCTCATGACGAGAACATCGTCATCGTTGGCCTGGAGGAGACAACACTACAAAAGGTTGGTGCGTTTCCCATTCCGCGCAACGCGTACGCGAAGATGGTCGATCAGCTGCGCAGGGACGGAGCAAGGCTTCTTGTCTTCGACGTCAATTTTCCTCTCCCGGAGAAGAACTCAGCAGTAGACGCTTTGAAGAAGTTGGAAAGGAGTATTGAGGGCCAGGCAAATGCGGCGGTAGTTCAGAAGATTCGCGAAATTGAAGCAACCAGCGACAACGACAAGATTTTAGCCAAGTCCCTGAAAGACGCAGGGAACGTCATTCTAGGTCATCTCTTTCTGGATGCCGAGCGTGCTAAGTCTGTTGATGCCGCTGGGGCACAGGAATATTTCGCGACATTGTCCGCTCATCCATTCCCGCAAGTGATTTCGATAGGCGCAGTCTCGCCGGCTCAAGTTTGGAAACAGATTACCGCCGAGGCAAACGAATATAGTGATTTGAACGCGAGTGGGATCTACGCGAATCTGGATATACTCGCGGCTTCGGCCCGATCATTTGGATTCTTCAACGAGACTCCGGACTCCGATGGAACCTTCCGCAGAACGCCTCTCCTGGTCAGTTACAAATATGGGAATTACGACGAACAGTTTTACCCGTCGCTCGATCTTGAAGCTGTACGCCAATACCAGAACATACAGTGGGAAAATATCGTTGCATATATCGCCGAAAACGGCATTGATCATATCGAGCTCGGCTCGCACAACTTACGCACGAGTCGAGACGGCACGGTCCTGGTGAACTATGCTGGCCCTTACAGGACGTACAAGCACTATCCGATGGTTGATGTGGTCGATGGGCGATTTGCTCCGGGAACATTCAAGAACAAACTAGTGGTCTTCGGCGCCACAGCAGTTGCCGTTGGCGACACACGCACCACGCCCTTTCACGATGCAGATTACATGGGAGTGGAGATCCATGCGAACGTTATCGACAACATCCTTCATTCCGCTGAACCAGGGCGCGGCTTCATAACGCGTGGCTACAAGGAGGAGGCGATCGATCTCTTGTTCATCCTCACCTTCGGCCTCGGTCTCGGCTACTGGTTCAGCCGCACCAAACCGCTGACGGCAACGCTTGGTCTGTTTCCTGCATTGTGCATCTTCGCTGCTATTGTGTACCTGGCGTTCTCCCATTATGGGATGTGGTTAAGCTTCATTCTTCCTGCGGGAACATTGGTTGCAAATTATGCGAGCATCACCAGCTTCCGCATGATCTTTGAAGAGCGCGAAAAGAGAAAGGTCCGGAAGACCTTTGAGCGCTACGTCTCTCCCGGCGTCATCGCGTTGATGGAGAAGAACCCGAAGAAGTATTTCAAGACAGGCGGTGAGTCTCAAGAGCTTACGGTCATGTTCAGCGACATCCGGTCGTTTACTACGATCTCAGAAGGGCTGACGCCGGACGAGCTCGTTCGCCTTCTTAACGAGTATCTGGGCGAGATGACCGACATCCTCTTCAAACGCTGGGGAACGCTCGACAAGTACATCGGCGATGCCATTATGGGATTTTGGGGATCGCCGTTCCCGCAGAATGATCATGCCCTTCGTGCCTGCGCCTGCGCTCTGGATATGCGCACGCGGCTTCAGCAGTTAAACATGAAGTGGGACGCTGAAGGCCGCAAACAGCTCGCGATTGGAGTTGGAATCAATACTGGGGAAGTGAATGTCGGCAACATGGGTTCCTCGAAACGCTTTTCGTGGACGGTGATGGGCGACAACGTGAACCTGGCTTCTCGTCTCGAGGGAATCACCAAGGAATATCACGTCCAGTGCGTCGTTTCCGAAGCGACCTATCGCGCGGCGAAAGAGCAATATGTTTTCCGCGAAATCGACCGGATCAAAGTTAAAGGTAAGACGGTTCCGGTGACCATCTATGAATTGCTCGATTGGACGCGAAACGAATCGTTCTACACTGAACGCATCGTGCGCTTTTCCGAGGCGCTTACAGCCTACCGCCGGCAAGAGTGGCACGAAGCAATTGACTTGTTCAGCAAGATCAAAGCGAAGTTTTCCGACGATGGTCCCGCAGAAACATTTATTCAGCGCTCGCAGGAGCTGATGGACGTGCCACCAGAACCTGATTGGGACGGTGTGTACGCAATGAAGACCAAGTAGTATCTGGAGCAGAGAAGAGTCTCATGAGCAAACTCGTCCTTCTTCTGACGGCTCTGGTCTTTGCTACCCCGGCCGTTACTCAGGATCAGACGTCAGGGACTTCCTCACGTACTGCTAGTATGAAGAGTAGTGAGGCTCGTCAGGATCCGCAGCAGCAGAGCAACAAAGCCAAAAAGGAGAAAAAGAAAAAGAATAAAGACACAGGAAATATTGACGATGTAACTGCTTCATCCACTTTTTCTGAAGCTGTCGCCCAGAGCCTGCTAGAAAAGCTGGCCGATGGCCTGGAAGGGCGCAGCGATCGGTTGATGCTCTCAGTATTCGACGACAGCAAGATGGCGGGATATCTCAACTTTGAACAGCAGATTATGACCTTTTTTCGCACTTATGATTCATTCCGCGTTCACTTCCGCATCTCCGAAACCAGCACGGAAGCAAGCAAGGGAGTGGCACTTATTGACTTCGAGATGGAAGAACTCCCGCGAGCGGCGGACGGTCAGCCCGTCCGGAAGCGGGATCAGCTCCGTTTCGAAATGGAACGCGGCGACAAAGGTTGGAAGATCGTTGATCTGCAGCCTCGAAATTTCTTCTCATGACGGTGCGATTGTCACCGTGGATTCCACTCTCCTTTGAAGCGCGATTATCCTGATCGTCCTCTCCTTGGCGTGGGCGCAGTTATCGTTCGAAACGAACAAGTTCTCGTGGTTCGCCGCAGCCATCCTCCGTTACAGGGACAGTGGTCCGTTCCGGGCGGCCTCGTTGAAACCGGTGAAACTACAAGAGAAGCGCTCATTCGCGAGATCCGCGAAGAAACTAGTCTCATCGTCGAGCCACTGGATTTAGTCGAAGTCTTCGAACGCATCCTGCGCGACGGTGATTCGCGCGTGCAATATCACTTCGTCGTGATCGATTACTTATGCCGCATCGTATCGGGCGAGGCTTGTCCAGGCACGGACGTCAGCGAGATTCGCTGGGTGCCTCTTGAAAAACTACAGGAATTGGGGATCACACCAGAGACACGCGATGTGATTCACAAGGGTCTGAACGCGGCCAGAAACTCTAGCGCGTTCCAAACTCGTAGCTGATCCCGCAGCCTACACGCAGGAAGTCCGCAGCGTGATATCCACCGCCAATAGGCCGGAAGTAGTCGACCTGAAGTGCTCGTATCGCCAGCTGGTCGGTCAGGGGATAGTTCAATCCTCCGCCAGTAGCGATGGTGAAACTATTCCCGAAACCGCGTGAGTTGATACTCGTGTGCGAAAGTCCGAAGAGTCCGCGAACAAATGGTTGAAATCGGTAGATATGAAATCCGACCTGCGGTCCAGCAAGGAATGAAGTTAAGGAAACTCCGTGGCCGCGGTAGTTCCCGAATTCTCCCGTTCCGCGTACGGAAGGCAGGACCCCAGCGCTGATGGAGGCCGTAAATCCGTTGAGACTCACACCATTTCCGTAGCTTCCATCAGTAAGCATGTGAGCAAACGCGGCGGATGCCTCGTACGGATGGTATGAGATCCCTCCTCGCGCTGCGGGCGATTGGGCAAGACCAAAGCAGGAAAAAAAGATGAAGACCGCCAAGACGAGACTCCGCCTTCGAAGGCTCATGCTTGTCCTCCCCTCAGATTCAGAGTGGCGCCTCCTATGCGATGTCTCTGGATTAGCGAGTGATGTCTCAGCAACTCAGAAAACCAACTAGCCAAACAAAGCCTTTGCCAGCCTATGGAAGAACCCCTTTTTCTCGTTAGTTTGTACCTTTGCTTTCGACGCGGAGGGAGGCTGCGGAGTGATGGTTGGGGTCTCAGGCCAGGGTAAGCGCTCGATATGAACACGGGCGAGCGTCGCGGTCACGTCGCCGTCTGTGGCTGTGCTGGCGCCACGAAAAACCATTGGGGCATCGACCTGAACCTGGACTTGCGCTGCGGACTGCTGCGGGAGTGAGGCTGCCGCGCTGGCTGCGGCTGCCACGGCCGGTTCATTCTGGACGGCGGCAAGCGCAGCCGCCTTTTGTTGTGGCGTTGGCGCCGGACGAGTTTCCGGCGGAGGAGTTGCGATCGAAGGAGTAGCTACTTGAGAGGCAGGTGCCGAGGGAACGGGTGCCGCAGGAACTTCCGCCCGCGGCGCCACAGGCGCAACTTCAGCAGTCTTGACCGCTGGTGGAGCCGGACATCCACAGTTCGCCGTATCGTTTACCTCCGGCTTCTTCACATTCCCCGGATGAAAGATGGCTTGCTCATTGGGCTGTAGCCTATAGAAATCATCCCCCATCAGCTCGGAGATAACGACGTAAGAGTCTTCTCCGTGCGAGCGCACGCAGGCATCGCCGTTCGATTGAGCGGTGATAGAGACGTTCACTTTTGCCGGTCCCGAAATGAGAATGCGAAAATCCGGCGTCAGAATCGCATCGGCAGTAGGAGGCAGATCGTATTCTCCTTCAAACGATCCTGCACTCATGGCGAACATCAATTCCTGCCCCTTTGGCGAGCTGTTGACGGTGAGGTTTGTTCCAGGACAGATCCGCACCTGGCCGCCACGCGCCAGACGCACTGAGGCAGAATGCTGTCCCGCCGTGATCACCGATCCGTTATCGACTTCCAAGCCGGTCGAGGTATAGCGTACGCTGCCCTTAACCGTCGCGTCGGAGGCATAGACGTCGCCAATGCGCTGTGCTCCCGCGATGCTGGATATTAGGCAAGCCATTAAAACAAAGACCCCACGCCTTTGGCGTAGGGTCTTTGACATGGGAGGGTAGTGCAGCGCTGGAGGCAAAAATTTACGCGTCGGCTGTCTCCGGCACGAAATCATATTGCTCAATTATCGCAGCGATACCGGTCTGGTGCGGACGTGCCTCGTCGATGCGAACGACTCGTCCACGGCAGCGCACGCGGATGCTCTCCGTGAGTGTGATCTCCGGAGGCAACGTAAGGGTGAATTCCACCTTGGAACCATGAGACAGCTTGGAACCGGTATAAAAGAAAACGCCTTGGGCGCTTACGTCACGCGTTTCGGCCGGTACTTCGGTGATCTGTCCGTTCTCGCAGCGGATCGAGACCGGTAGCTTGAGTGCGAACCGACGGCTGGTTCTCTGCTCGGTCTTGGTGGCTGATGTTGCCATAAGAGTTAACCTCGCGCGGGGACTTTATGAGAATGACTCGGATACCGCCTGCCGTCAAGGCAATTCGGGGAACTTAGGACAGGTTTAGGGAGGGGCACGGATTCTATCCGTGCCGAAAAAAGTGTTGCCTCAACTTCTCGTGTATTCAGCGGCTTTTCAGCTGTGCTGAAGCCGCTGAATCTTTGAAAGGGCCATTTCCTGAACCGGCACGGATGGAATCCGTGCCCTCCCTAAGTCCATCAGCAGCCACTCAGGATGCCCTTCCCATGCGATCCCAAACTGCCCAGAACCTCTGCATTTCCACAGGTTTGCCAAAGGAAATGCGGACGAAGTTGTCCATACCAGGAAAGCGCCGGCCGATGAGAATCCCGTTCTGCTTGAAGTAATTCATGACCTGAGTTGCTGGTCGCCCTGCATCCATCATGGCGAAGTTTGCAAATGAGGGGATCGCTTTCAGACCGCGTTTCTCGGCTTGTGTAAAGAACTCCTGCCGATCGGCGGCGTTGCGTCGTACCGCCGCCTGCATTTCGGCCGTGTCCTGCAACCCGGCAACCCCACCTTGGGCGGCCATCATGTTTACGTTGTCCTGAGTCTGGAAAATACGCAGACGCTGCGCGTTCTCAATCGTCGTGACCCCATAGCCCAGGCGCATGCCTGCCATTCCGTAAATCTTGGAGAAGGTTCGGGCCACGATGACGCGCGGATTATCCGTTGGCTGATCAAGGAAGGAGGCGTACTCAGGCGACTCTATAGCGAAGTGATGATAGGCCTCGTCGATGAGGATATAACTGGTTGCGGGCAGATTGTTCATGAAAGCGTCGAGCCCCTTGCGAGGCGTCAGACTGGCAGTGGGATTGTTCGGATTGCAGATATAGATAAGTGACGGGGAGGAACCAGCCTTCGCCAGCATCGCTTCCAGATCGTGAGCGTAGCTGCTCGTGAGCGGAACTTTCTCAATTTCTGCTCCAGTCGCCGCCGCGTATTCACCTATAGCCTCGAATGTCGGAGTGGCAACGATCAATCTCTTCCCCGGTCCGAGAAAGGCCGCAGCCGCTACTCGCAGAATCTCAGTCGATCCGCAGCCGGTGACTACTTGCTGCGGCTTTATTTTGTGCAGGTCTGAGATCGTCCACACCAGCCCGTCATAGTCGAAATCGGGATAACGGTTTGCCCAACGGATCGCCTCCTGCATGGCAGCGACGGTCTTCGGTAGCGGACCATATGCGTTTTCGTTGCTGTTGAGCAGAATCGCATTGGCGCGCGATGCGCCCAGCGCGGTTTTGGCGCCGACGGCTTGTCCATAGCGAGAAGGCTCGAAAGCTGCAAGCGGAAACGGAGAAGAAAGCGCTGCTCCAGCCGCTGCGCCTACCCCAAGAGATTGCAGAAAGCTTCGTCGGGTGAGCATAAAAACCTCGTTCCAGCAAACGGCCTGCCTCGAAAATAGAGACGCATCCCGCCGCGGCGGGCGCCTCTAACATGCTGCGGGAGAATCCGCAAAAATGTGGCGCTCTTCACAGTATGGAGAAGACGTAGCATGCTACGTCTCTACCTCTTACTATGCAACTTGCTCTAGACTTCCTGCACAGCCTGAGTCAGGCTCGTCAGAGACGACTTTGCGTCGCCGTAGAGCATGCCCGTAACAGGCTTGAAGAAGAGGGGATTCTCCAATCCCGAAAAGCCTTTGCCATTACCGCGCTTGAGCACCACTACCGATTTCGCGCGGTCAACTTCGATGATGGGCATTCCCGCGATGGGACTCTTGGGATTATCGCGAGCATCGGGATTGACCACGTCATTAGCGCCAATGACTACAGCGACGTCGGTCTGTGAGAGATCAGGATTGATCTGATCCATTTCATAGAGGAGTGAGTAAGGCACGTTTGCTTCCGCTAGCAGCACGTTCATGTGTCCCGGCATTCGGCCTGCCACCGGGTGGATACCGAATTTCACGCCCACGCCCCGCGCTTCCAGAAGATTTGCCAGTTGCCGCACAGCGTGCTGCGCTTGTGCGGTGGCCATGCCATATCCGGGAACGAAGACCACCTGCTTGGCGTAGGCAAGTTGCGTGGCGACATCTTCGAGCGAGACCTCTCGCATGCTTCCTGTCACTGCGCCTGCCGCGGTTTCAGAGACAGCTCCGAAAGCACCAAAGAGGACGTTCTTCATTGAGCGATTCATTGCCCGGCACATGAGCACGGAAAGGATGAATCCGGAGAATCCATCCAGCGTTCCAGCGATGATGAGAACATTGTTGCCGAGAACGAATCCCGTGGCGGCTGCAGCAAGTCCGGCGTAGGAGTTCAGTAGCGACATCACCACCGGCATGTCAGCGGCGCCGATCGGAATTACGAGCAAGACGCCGAAGCAGAAGGCCAGCGTCATCATGATGTAAAAAGCTGCCGCCGCGCTCGCGTCGTAAATCAGGAAGACAAAGCATCCGACCATCACGGCGAGCAAGGTCATGTTGAAAATGTTTTGACCTTTGAACGTGATCGGAGTGCCTTTCACGGCTCCATACAATTTTCCGAAGGCGATCAAGCTGCCGGTGAAGGTGAGGCAGCCAAGCATGATTTCGAAGCCGAGTGCTCCAACTTTCAGTGGGCCGAGACTGGCACCATGATTCGCATACTCCGCGATGCCCACAAGTGCAGCGGCCAACGCACCGAATGCGTGCGAGAGCGCAGTTCGCTCGGGCATAGCGGTCATCGGCATCCAGATGGACATGATTGCGCCAATCGAGCCGCCGATAAGTAGTCCAATCCATATCCACTCTCGCGTGACGATTTCGGGATGGAACAACGTCCCGATAATTGCCGCAGCCATTCCCGCTGCGGCAAGCAGCATGCCTCGCCGGGCAGAATCCGGATGCGTGAGTCCCTTCAGTCCAAAGACAAACAGGATGGAAGCTCCGAGGTAACAGAACTCGATGTAGATATTCACTTCGAGTTCCCCTTCTTTCCGGCAGGCTTCACGGGCGGCTCGCGCTTGAACATCTTCAACATGCGGTCCGTAATCATGAATCCGCCAATTACGTTAATCGAGGCGGAAATCACGGCGATGAAGCCAAGCCACGTCGCGACCGGGCTCTCATTGGCATGCCCGCGTCCGGCGACGACGATCGCGCCAACTACCGAAATTGCCGAGAGCGCGTTGGTTGCCGACATTAGCGGAGTGTGCAGCAGGGGAGGGACTCGCGAAATAATCTGGTAACCCAGAAACGCAGCCAGGACAAATACGTACAGTGAGGCCATCAGAACTCGCGGATCAAAAACCAATTGCTCCATTCATTTCCTCCGACTATCTGGTTACGGGTTCGCCCAAGAGAGCGGCCACACGGGCATTCACTACCTGCCCTTGGTGAGTGACGCAAGAAGGGCCCACGACATCGTCGTGCATGTCAATCGTCAATTGACCATCTTTGCTGAGCAACTGAAGAAACGAAGTCATGTTACGGGAAAAAAGCTGACTGGCATGGTAGGGAACCGTTGCCGCCAGATTCAGTGGCGCAAAAATCGTGACGCCGTTGGCAGTCGTTGCCACTTCGTCGGGACGGCTCAACGAGACGTTTCCTCCAGTAGATGCGGCAAGATCGACGATGACCGATCCTCGCTTCATGGCGAGCACCGCCTGGTCGTCCATCATGAGTGGAGCATGTTTGCCCGGGACCGCCGCGGTCGTGACTATCACGTCGGCGTTGCGAGCTTGCTTTGCAATCAAATCGCGCCCGCGCTTAAGGGCTTCTGGAGTGAGTTCACGCGCGTATCCTCCCGCGTCTTCTGTCGCGATGCCGCCTAGATCGACTTCAAGGAAGGTCGCACCAAGCGACTTCACCTGCTCGCCCGCGGCAGCGCGCACGTCGTAGGCTTCCACAACTGCGCCGAGCCTTTTCGCCGTTGCAATCGCTTGCAGACCAGCGACTCCCGCGCCTAACACCAGCACTTTTGCTGGAGCGACAGTTCCCGCCGCCGTCATCAGCATGGGAAACATGCGCGGAAGACTCGAGGCCGCCATCAAGACAGCCTTGTAACCGACAACCGTTGCCATCGATGAGAGTGCGTCCATTGCCTGGGCGCGCGTGATGCGCGGTATCAATTCAACGGCAAATGTAGTGAGCTTGAGTCCGACAGCAGGCTCGAGAGCTCCGGGCTCATCCAAGGGACGAAGGAACCCAAGCACGACCGATCCCGGACGCATCGCCGCCATATAAGACGGTGCTGGACGCTGCACACAGACCAAGACCTCGGCAGCCGGAAGCAATTGTGTGCGATCAGACGTAACCCGGGCGCCTGCAGCTTCGTAATCCGCGTCGTTCACGCCCGCAGCTTCGCCCGCGCCAGCCTCTACCCACATTTCGTTGTTGGCGGCAGTCAGCTTCTTGATAGATTCAGGAACCAATGCTACCCGAGCCTCGCCGGGCAGGGTTTCGCGTAAGACGGCAACTCGCATCAGTCAGTTCACCTGTTCGACAGTGTAGCGAAAAACATCAAGATTGCTAACTAGGAAGGAGGAAACCACATTCGTAAGTTCAAGAGCACGATGGAGGCAATAAACTCAAGAAGTGTCATCCTCGAGCCGCGTCAACCATGGTCTTTGTCAAAGAATTGGTGTTGCGGCGCGGGGGATCTGCTGTTTTCGCCGGCGACCATTGGATTTTCAGTGTTGCAGACAAAATCGGGAAATCATACGCGGCGAAGTCGCCGCTTTACTGTGCTGGCTTCAGCACGGCTGTATTGCGCTCGTCTCCGGCAATGATTCGATAAAACTTCTTCAATTCTTCTGCTTTGCTCACAGGTACGCTCAGTTCTTTTACTTCGAAGGTACGCGTGTATCCGATCACGTTGCCTTTCACTTCGGTTTTGGAATGGTAGCTGGCGAAGCTGAAGTCGGCATCAACCGGAGGAGGCAGTTCATCAACTGCGTATCCGGGAGGCAAAGTGATTTCGAAGTTGTCTGTGTCTTGCACCGGCCCGTCGAACTCAATGGGGAAGCGGCGAGGATCTTTGGTTTCGAGTATTCCCCGGGTTTTGCTTCCGAAGACGCGCGGTCTTAACAGGAGCAAGTTGCCGGCATTCTTAGCATAGTTATCGGCCTCGAATGCGTAGTTGAAGCCAAAGGGCTGGTCGCTCATATTGAGGTTCACAATCGACGCCTTCGTAATCCGGAAGTTCGAGAGCGAGCCGGAAAGGAGGTTCTCAATCGGCTTCAACCGATCGGCGTTGTTGGAAACTGTACGCAGAGCATGCCGCTGCGACCACGCTCGGTCGCCCACCCGCACTTCCTCAACCGTCCCTTGCAGCTTGCCAGTTGTATCCAGCGTGAGTTTTGCTGTTCGCTGGATGCTGTTCAGCGACGCGGGCTGCTTCGGCAGCTCGACAAGTTCTCCACCGTCAGGTGTGACCAGCAAGCCGTAATTCGCTTGCAGGTAGCCGCCGATTTGGCCAAGAGGAGTCAGCTCGTTCGTGGGATCGAAGAAGAGCAGCCTTCCCAATTTAGGATGTTGCAATGTCGAAACGAGCGTTGGGCTGCTTACTCCATCTGGCAGCTTGATCGCAAGAATCGCATGGTCAAAACCATTGTGCGCAGGCGTGTCCGCCGTAATCGATCCCCGCTCCGTATTGATGATGACGTAATAAGACTCCACGCCCATCGCGCTGAGCATCGAGCTCATCAGCGTGGCTTTGTCTTTGCAGTCGCCGTAACGATGCGAGAAGACGTCGGTTGCAGGATGAGGCTGCCAGCCGCCAATGCCAAGCTCGATTGCGACGTAACGAATCTCATGTTGCACGAATCTGGCGATGGCCTTCATCTTGTCGAGCTGATTGGGAGCTTGTGTGGTTAACGTCGTGACTTGCTGCTTGATCGCATCGGACGCATCGCGACGTCCGGCGGTTAAGTTTGCGTACCAGGTCCCCATCTGTTGCCAGGTCGAAAAGCCGTTCATTCCGGCGCCGCCTGGCGGATAAAACGAGACGATCATCTGTCCCACGAGCCCCGCCATGGGCGGCATGTCGTCTTCCTTGCGAACTCCCTTTATGTCGGTGAGCACCCACTGCCATTGATTTGATCCGGACTGCGTTGGCTTCACCTCTGGATAGTTCAGCCATGACACCTTGTATTCCCAGCTGCTGGGCAACTGCAGCGAGTAGTGGATTTCCCGAACTGGATTCTCCTCCTGAAAATCCCAACTCTTTTGCAATAGCAGGGGATGTTCCTCAACTTCGTACTCGTATCCGACAATATTTCCCGGATCGGCAGCCGGTATATGGAGCACTCTCGCCTTTACATCTGCAACCAGCTCGCTGCCTTCAACCTTCGGCGGCGATACCTCCATCGCGTCCTTATCTTTCACTTCGTAGTCTTTGCCCTGTGCCGGAATGGACCAGCCGTGCAGGCTTGTCACCTTGCGGTTGGAATTCAGGAAGACGACGACGGTGCCGTATTCGCGACCGCCGGGACGCAGGATTTTGTACGCCCTACGAACAGTAATCTTGATCTTGTCACTCGAGATGACGTTGACATTCGTCTCACCGTAGAGCAACGCTGCGTCGGTCTTCTCGTCGTGTGCAGGCAATGGCGCGTTTACCTGCGCATGCATCCACGAAGGGGCGTCTCCTGACGCAGCGAGCTGCGGCACAAACGTGAGAACGCTGGCTACGACCCAAAATAGAACTGCTGTAGTACTGCGCTTAGTTGCTTGCACTGGCGCCCACCGGCTGTAAGACAACTTGCTCTTCATCTCCTGACCTCACGACCTGAAAGAAATTGCGCAGTGCCGGATAGTACTTCGGCTCCAACAACAACAAGTCAACCTTCAATTTCCGATTCAGATGAATTGTGTTTTTGTCGTTCGCAGCTTTCAGTGAGTAGAGAACAACCTTGGCATCCTGAGTCTTGGCAGGAGGAAGGCTGCTCACCTGCCAGCCAATTGGAAGCATGATGCTTACATCGTCGATTTTTTCAAACGGATACTCGAAGTAGATCGGATGCACTCGCTGCGCGTGTTCAAACACGCGCTTCTCCGACGCGGTAAAGATACCGACGGGAAGCATCGCTCTCCGTCCTGCTCCGGAAACCCATCCGGGAATCCTTACCTTGTATTCCGCAACCAAGGGTGTGGAAGAACTGCCCCAGTCTGGCTTATTGGTCAAATCGATTTCACTCGCGGCAGGAACGTACTCCTTGGCCTCGTCTTCGAGAAATTTTTGCTTCTCCGACTCATCTTCATTCCGTTTTTCTACACGCCTCTGCATGGCTTCGAGGCCTACAAAGGTGATAGTGAGCTTGCCTTCCAGATCGCCGGTTTCTGACAAATTCAAAGCAGCATTCCGCTCAATGCGTGACTCTGAGCTTTCGGGCAAAGTTGTATGAACCCAGGTACCGCCATCCTTGTCGAGACGCAATCCCTGAACGCCAGTCTCTGACCAGGCCAGCATTCCGAAGGGTGTGAACGCCGCTCCCGGATCGAAGTACATCTCTTTGCCGTTAAGCTTCACCAGCACGACGTTTGCGTCCAGCTTGTATGCATCCATCACAATGGGATTGAAAAAGTAGTTACGGCGATCCGACGCCATCACGCCGTACGATTCAAAGCCAGCTGCACGTGTGAGAGCCAGAAATAGCCAGGTCAGCTGTACTCCATCGCCGTAACCCCGCTTCCAAACCTCCTCGACGTTGGCCGCTTCTTTTTCTTTCTCGCGCTTTTGCTGCTGCTCAGTCTTGCGAACCTCGTAAGAAGTGTTCCGAAGTTGCTGCACTTTGGCATAGATCTTCTGCAGTTTCACTTCGGAAGAATCGTTTGGCGAAACAATCTCGGCTACCGCCTGCTGCATTGCTTTGGGCTTACCAATAAAGCTCTCTACGGAACCATTCAGCTTCTTGCCTTTTTTCTTCCAGAACTCCTTGGCATCCTTCTCCGGAAGCTCGTCGCTGTAAGTGAAGTCCACCCGCGACTTCAACTCATTCTCGGGAGGCATGAAGTCTTCGGTGTGAAACGCAGGGATATTGTGCGCCTGCATGCGAACCACGTGATCCGGGCCTTCCTTCGGAGGCTCGGTTCCAGGCGGCAATCCTTGCCAACTCCAGCGGATGTTGATCGGGTAATAGCTGCTCGTGTACGGTTTCAGCGAGAAGCTGGCGTCTTTCGTGAACAGCTCGTGACTCAGAATCCAATGCGAGTCGAAGATCTTGTACTCGGCGAGATCAACCGTAAAGTAGTACTCGATAATGCTGCCAACCTGGACGTTAGGGAGTGTGAAGGTCTTCGCCATGTATTTCACTCCCTTGGCCTTCACAATGTACTTTTCGAATGCCTTGCCATCGTAGTTTGTTATCGACCCGTCTGGCTCGATGGTTCGCGCGCTGATATGCACCACATCATTTCCAATGCTCTTGGAGAAGGGAATCTCTACGTCGGCGTACTTTCGGCCTTCTTCGGTAAGAATCTTGATCCTGATGTAGTCCACTTCGTGAGGAGTGTGCCCACGATCGTCGCGATCTACTTGGCGCCACAAGATGATGGCCGGAGCTCCCGGAGCTTGCGGTTCGCTGGTCATCTTGAGCTCTTCCTGCGAAATAGGACGCCAGTCATCGAACGCAAAACTGCGGCAAGAGAGCGCCAACACAACGACGAGGACAAATCTAACCGGCAAGAGTCGACGAATTGGTACGAAATTCATTCCAGGAACCTCAGGAAATACTGGGAAAAGCAGCCCCATAGGGCTGGGCCAAATAGGAAAGTTATACCGCGAAAATCCGCGTACTCACAAGAGGGGTTCGGCCTAACGTAATGGGAGGAACCGCCCTAACCCTTAGTTTCCAAAGTGGGAAATTAGATGATACTTGTTGCTCAGAGATTGGCCTTAACCTTGATTAAGGACTGCCTACACCTGTCAAGCACCTAGCTTCAGGAGCTAATTTCCGCAGGCGGTTGCACGATCAAGAAGCAGCTTGCGCTCACGGGCATTGCGCGTAAGGGTGGCAGCGCGCTCAAACTCTATCCGCGCCTCGTTGAGGCGGCCGAGCTTCTTCAGCAAATCCCCCCTGACGCTGGGCAACAAGTGATAACTCTTCAGCGAAGGTTCTGAGGTGAGCTTGTCGACCAGTTCCAGCCCCGCGGCCGGACCGGAGGCGAACGAGAGCGCAACCGCGCGGTTCAGTTCCACAACTGGAGACGATGTCAGTTCAGCCAGTCGAGCGTAAAGCGTCGCAATGCGTGACCAGTCAGTCTCGTTGCTCCTCCCGGCACGTGCATGGCATGCTGCGATGGAGGCTTGAAGGACGTACGGTCCGGCGCCGCCGAGCTTCTCGGCTCGCTCGAGAGCTGCGAATCCTCGGTGGATGAGGAGCTGATCCCAGCGGCTGCGGTCCTGATCCAGCAGCAGAATCGGCTCCCCTGACGGACCAACTCGTGCACGTGAGCGCGATGCCTGGATTTCCATCAGAGCAACCAAGCCATGCACCTCTGGCTCGTTTGGAGCGAGTTCCGCCAGGATTCGGCCGAGGCGCAGCGCATCATCGCAGAGAGCGGGACGCATCCAATCGTCGCCCGCCGTGGCCGAATAGCCCTCGTTGAAGATGAGGTAAATGACTTCGAGTACCGACGAGAGCCGCGAAGCGAGCTCTGCTCCGCGAGGGACCTCAAAAGGGATGTGAGCCTCGGATAGCGTTCGCTTGGCGCGAACGATGCGCTGTGCAACCGTCGCTTCCGGCACCAGGAACGCGCGCGCAATTTCATCAGTCGTAAGACCGCCAAGCAGGCGGAGCGTGAGCGCTGTTCGCGCTTCTGTGGAGAGAATCGGATGGCAGGAGATAAACATCAGCCGCATCAGATCGTCGCCGACGTTGTCGTCGATTGCGGCATTCAGATCCGGTACAGCCATCTCCTGCGCCTCAAGCTCACGACCCAGCTCTTCGTGCTTGCGTTCCAGCAGTTTGTTCCTGCGGAAGAAGTCGATGGCTCGGTGCTTCGCTGCAGCCATGAGCCAGGCCCCGGGATTCTCTGGAATTCCGGATTTGGGCCAGCTCTCGAGCGCTGAGATCAGAGCATCCTGGGCAAGGTCTTCGGCAATTCCGACGTCGCGCACGATTCGCGTGAGTCCCGCGATCAGTCGAGCTGACTCGATCTTCCAGACCGCGTCGATGGCGCGATGGGTGTCCGTAACAGTCACAGCTACTCATCACACCATCTTCGGCACCGAAGGCGCAAGCCAGAGAGCTGTTCAGGGAGGCACGGATTCCGTCCCGGCCCTCCCTAAATCGGTCTGGCTCAATTAGCTCGCTAGAGCAGGTTCCTTTTTGTTATCCGCCGCGTCAGTCGCCAACCCTGGGCAGCCCTGGCCTGGTTCAAAGATCTGGCGAATCTCGCATTCGCCTTCACCGGCCACCTGGAGGAAATCCTTCGTCAACTTGATCGCCTCTTCCTTCGAACTCGCATTCAGGATCGCGAAGCCGGCGACGACCTCCTTCGCTTCCGTGAAGGGCCCGTCGGTAACGCTAAATTTGTTCTGTGAAAGCCTGACGCGCGCGCCTAATGTGGTCGGCAAGCACCCTTCAGTTGCGACCAGAAAACCGCTCTTGAAGCCGTCCTCAACCAGCTTTCCCATTCGGGCCATCTCTTCGGGGGATGGAGGCGAGGTTCTCTCAACAGTTTTATAAATCGATAGAAATCGCGGCATGGTGACATCTCCTTCAATTCGATTTTGAGTTTGAGCTGGATCTCCGAGCGCTCTCCCCGGTTCTTCCTGCCCTCACTTACACGGCGAACGCCCACGTTGAAAATCGACAGTTCACATAATTTGTTTTGACTAGTGGTGCCGGCCCCCGGGCGGTACGAGGCTGATAGCTCTTTGGCGCTTAGCGATTGCGATACTCCGTCGTTGTATGGCATTCCGCTAATTTCTTATCTCACCACAGCGTGTGGACATCGTCAGCCTTGTACCGGCCGAGAGCGGCCGGAACCACGTAAGGTTAACCGCCCGCAATGGCGCCGATCACCAGAAGGGGCTCCTTGCCCGAGACAACCGCATCCGGCAGGGGAGCGTCCGGCGACTGATGCGACAAATCCTGTTCGCATGCGAAGAAGCGCAAGAACGCCCGGCGCTGCAGCGTGACGTGATCGCGGATAGTGCCACGCAGCATCGGATACTTCGCTTCGAGTGCGTCGAGTACGGAGCGCAACGTCACCGGGGGCTGGACTTCGAGCTGCACCTCTCGGCCTGTTTTCGCCAACGTGCGCAGATGCTGGGGGAGTTCGACTCGGATCTTCACGACAGCGTCTGCACTTCCACTGAGTACACGGCGGGAAGATCCCGCACAATCGGAGCCCAGGTGTCTCCCGCGTCGGCCGATGCGTACACCTGTCCACCTGTCGTCCCGAAATAAATGCCGCACTTATCAAGCGAATCGACGGCCATGGCATCACGCAGCACGTTCACGTAGCAGTCTTTTTGCGGCAGGCCTTTGGTGAGCGGCTCCCACTCATTTCCGCCGCTGCGACTACGATAGACACGCAACTTGCCTTCCGGCACGAAGTGTTCCGCATCGCTCTTGATGGGCACAACATAGATCGTGTCGGGTTCGTGTGCGTGAATGTCGATTACGAAGCCAAAGTCAGTGGGGATGTTCCCGCTCACTTCTTTCCAGGAATCGCCGGCATCGTCGCTGCGCATGATGTCCCAGTGCTTCTGCATAAAGAGCACGTTTGGACGCTTCGGGTTCATGGCCATGTGGTGAACGCAGTGCCCAATTTCCGCTTTCGGATCGGGAATGTACTGGGAATGGAGTCCCTGGTTGGTCGGTTTCCACGTCTTGCCGCCATCATCCGTGCGAAACGCTCCGGCCGCAGAGATCGCGATAAATATCCGTTTGGGATTGCTGGGATCAAGAATGATCGTGTGCAGACACATTCCGCCTGCCCCCGGCTGCCATTTTGGTCCTGTGCCATGGCCGCGCAGGCCGGGCAGCTCGTGCCATGAACTTCCTCCGTCGGTCGAGCGGAAGATGGCAGCATCTTCAACGCCGGCATAGACCGTGTCCGAATCAGTAAGCGAAGGCTCAAGGTGCCAAACGCGCTTGAACTCCCAGGCATGCTGAGTCCCGTCGTACCACTGGTGCGTCGTAAGAGGTTTGCCCGTCTCGGCCGAGGTGTCATACGCGAACTTGTTGCTCACCTTCGGCCTGCCGCCCTCAGCGGTAAGCCCGCCGCCCGGAGACTCCCACGTCTTGCCACCATCATTCGATCGCTGAATCACCTGTCCAAACCACCCGCTCGTCTGCGAAGCGTAAATGCGATTCGGATCCGCAGGCGACCCCTTCAGGTGATACATCTCCCAACCGGAGAAGTGCGGACCGCTTACCTCCCACTTTTCCCGTTTTCCATCTGCCGTCAGAACGAACGCACCTTTGCGCGTACCAACCAAAACCCGCACCTTACTCATTCTTCGCTCCTTATGAAGTTAGGTCGTTGCCCAGTCCACTGATACGACGGACGAGCACGAATGTTCACGACATTACTGTGAAATTTCTGTAAGTACTACAAGTGCTAGGAGAGGACACCGGCTTCAGCCGTGCCGATAAAGAAAAACGGCAATTCGTATGGATTTAGCCACGAGGTACTGTCATCTCTTGGAAGGCACCTCAGTGGCTAAAGCCGGAGGCCCTGATTTGTTCTACACGGCACGGCTGAAGCGATGCCCTTCCCCAACGCTTGCCGCTTCTAAGCTTCCTCGTACGCCCGCTGCAAACCCTGGATATCGATCTTCTGCATCTGCAACATGGCGTTCATCACTCGCTTCGATTTGGCGACATCTTTTTCCTGCAAGAACTTACTCAAGGCATCGGGAATGATTTGCCACGATACTCCGAATTTATCCTTGAGCCACCCACAACGTTCTTTCGTTCCCCCAACAGAAAGTTTTTCCCAATAGTCATCGACTTCCTGCTGCGTTTCGCACTTCACAAAGAACGATATGGCCGGAGAGAATTTGAAAGTGGGACCGCCGTTCAGAGCCATAAATTCCTGTCCGTTCAGTTCAAAGGTGACCGACATCACGGTTCCTTTTGGAACAGGACCAGCATCTCCCCAGCGGGACATGTTCACGATCCTCGAGTTCTTGAAGATAGAGAGATAAAAATTAACTGCTTCCTCGGCGTTGTTATCGAACCAAAGAAATGGGGTGATCTTCTGCATTGCATTATTCCTTTCACTCAATGGCGTAGAGGAATGAGCGCTCGCACGCGGTCCTCTCGAAAGTAAAGCCCTCCCCAGATAAACAGACCCTATACACAGGAAGAGGACGTGGCTAAACAATGGGTCCCCCACGCGCAGGTGAGTTGCTACTGCGCCTCCCAGATAACCGGTCAGCAGGATCGCTCCCAGCACCGCCGTCCTCGGGATGACATACACGACAACGCAGGCCAGCAGGAGCAGTCCGATGTTCATGGCGAGCGTCGGAGGATATCCGACCTTGTTGAACGCATCTACTACCGAGGCCGGAGTAGGCTTCAGAAGCTTGAAGATGCTATCAAAAAGGAGAAACAGGACAGCAAGTCCGCTGAAAACGCGCCCAGTCGACAGCATCTCCTTCGATACTGAAGAAATTTGAGTCGCTGATTGCATTTCTTCTCCACCTCGCCTGTATTCAATCCAGGAATTTTGAAGGGATACTGCTACTTCTGCTTTCCCACGAAATCCTTCTCCATCTCGCGAAAGCGTTCCACCGCATCACTGGGTTGGAAATCATCCAGCTCATATAACTGCCGAACCTCGATCTCTCCCTCGGCATCTTCACCGAAAGGAGCAGGGAAGCGCTTCACCCACTGTTGAGCTTCTTCTCGAGACTTCGCCTGGATCAATGTATATCCCGCGACCAGCTCTTTCGACTCGGTAAACGGGCCGTCAATCACCGTCCGCTTGGCGCGCGAATAGCGAACGCGCCAGCCTTTTGACGTCGGCTGCAGCCCAGATGCATCCAGCAGCACGCCAGCTCTTGCCAGCTCCTCGTGGTACGTTGCCATAGCCGCAATCAGCCGGTCCTTGGGCAATCTGCCGGATTCTGTCTCTTTGTTGCCTTTTACCATGATGAGGAATCGCATGTCTTTCTCCTGAGGCTCTAATCTCTTCTTCAGGATCTCTATCTCTTGTTCGTGTTCGCAGCTATCCGCTGGCGAATGCGATCCTCTTGTGCCCTCAGCTCCGGCGTGAACTCCTTACCGAAATCATCTGCCTCGAAGATCGGGCGGATCTCAATTTCACTTTCCCCTTCCATCGGATTGGGGCAGCGCTTCACCCATTCAATGGCTTCCTCAAGCGACTTCACCTTCCACAGCCAGAATCCCGCGATCAGCTCCTTAGTTTCGCTAAAAGGTCCGTCGATCACCCTGCGCTTCGTCCCGGAAAATTGCACGCGAGCGCCCTTCGAGCTCGGATGCAAACCCTCGCCGGCCAACATGATTCCAGCTTTCACCAGCTCCTCGTTAAACTTTCCCATTTCAGTGAGCAATTTCTCGCTCGGTAACTTGCCAGCCTCCGAATCTTTGCTGGCCTTAACGATCACGATGACTCTCATTGCTATTTTCTCCTGATGAAGAATCTTGCCTTCACTCAGACGGCGTATGGGAAAGGCGGTAATCGACAAGTCCAATCTCTTTTTTTGGAGAAATATTTTGCTGCGCGACTGGGTGTGTCAGCTTGGGGAGAGCCGGGTTGAGCGACTAAGGATTGAATTGCGAATATTCCCTGAGCCTGTAACTCGCCAGCCAAGGCTGCCCGATTTCGATAACCTTCTCAATCTCGAACCTGAGCAGGCGCTGGGCTCCCGGAAATGCGCCGCGATCGGAGTCCCAGTCGATCGTTGCCGAGCCAGAAAGCTGCAGAGTGCGTCCCTGTGCAAAATCGGGAAAGACCAAGCCGACGCGCGGGCTTACTTCGATATTGCCCAGCGTGTTGAACATCCTATTGCCGCTGTAATCCGGGATGGTAAGACGGGAATCTCCGTCGACTCTTACAAAACCAGGTCTGCCTCCGCGATGGGAGGCGTCTGCTCCGCGCTCAGGATGAGCGCTCGCAATGAAGAGCGTGTCGGCATGCGCGATCCATTCGCGCTGCACTGGGGTTAATTGAGTGCCGCGCGAAATCAGGCTCGATGCCCTGTTAGTCTGTCGCGCTTCTTCCGCCACTCGCAATTGGATGTACTGCTGGCAATTACCGTAGACCTGACGAGCTTGAACCCGCAAGCCGTCGTGGGGCAAGACCTCCGCCTCACCATTAATACGAACGCGCCGGCGAGTAGCTAGATCAATGATCACCATGCCGAGATTGGGATTCTGCTTCAGATTTGGCAAGAGCGGATCTCCGTCCAGGTCGGCAGCACCCGTCTCCAACGTGAGCCGATCCAACACGCGCAGAAAGCCCGGTTCTGCGAGTCGCAGCGATGCCCAGGTCCTGCGGTCGGAATCAATGCTGGCAAACACAACCAGACGTCGCTCGCTAAGAAAACCGACAAGTCCGTCGGGGATTTGCGAATGAATCCCGCGCCGAGACACTTCTCCAACCCCGGCACGCAGTTGAACAGCGAGTTCGCCCTCGTGCCAGACTGAATCCTCAGGTGATGTTCTCATCGCTCGCTGAAACCCAGAGACTGTCATGCCTCAAACCGCCTCTCAGCCGCCGATGGGACAACAAGGCTGCTGCGGCCTGGAGGCATCTGCGTTTTCTTTGAAAACGCGAAACAGCAGATCCCACGCGCCACTCAACCAAATGTCTCAAACCATAAAGAGACCATGCAGCGCAAAGAAAAAGTCTCGCGGTGGACTGCATTTGTCAGATTGCGGAGCTTCTTCCAAAGTTTCAGCAAATTAAGCCACTCACGGTGTCATCGATGAGGATGGGACAAAAGAACAGAACGGACGGATAATGCGAATGAGCTCCGTACCTTCGCCGCTTTTTTCACACCGGATCGATTTCGCCGTTCACGATCATGGCTTCGGCGATCTTGCGAGCCTGGCGGAAGGTATTGATTTGCGGATCTCCGTCAGGGAGAGCATTTATCAGCTTCTCCAGCTCCTCGTCGAAGAGGCGGGTGATCAGTTCCGGCGTGTGCTTTACGGGCTTGCCATTGTCGTCGGTCAATGGGACCTTGTCGCGATGTGTCACGCGCTGCGCGATCATTAGGCGATAGATGCGGTCCGTGGCCAAGTCTTCCATGTAGCCGTCGAGCAGGCTGGCACCCTTGCCGTTCAGCACTCCATTTCGATAGCGAATTACAGTGCGCACAGCCGCGCGCGTGCCACTAATTGTGCGCTTGCCTACGCGAGTCGGTTTTGGGCGCAGGTCGGGATAGCGTTCGCCGACTGGCCTGTGCGTCTTGATCTGATTCGGAAATGGGAATTGATCTACGGCGATTTGGTTTTGATCCGGGTGCCCCGTCCAGGCGCCGTCGAAGCCACGGTCGGATTCATTCTTCTTATCTTTTTCCAGAACTGCCAATGCGCGAGCGTTCAGCTCAGGATTTGTACGATCAGGATACAGTGCGGTCATACCGCCAATGGCAAACGTGCCACGACCATGGCAGATCGAGACCAGCAGATCGCGCAGGTTTTGGAAGAATGCGATGTCGTGCGGGATCGTGTTGCGGTCGGGAAGTACCCACTCCGGATCGTTGAGATTGAAGTGGATCAGCGAGGCCATGTAATCCCAACGCCCGAGGTTTAAGCCGAGCATGTGATCCCGCAGGTTGTAGAGAAACTCCTCCATCTGGAATGCCTGGGGATGCGACTCGACCAGTGCCATGCATTTGATGTAGCCGTGCTGCCACCCGCGCAGCTTCTCGATCTCATTGAACAAATCATTCCACCATAGGGCTTCCTCGGCTGATTCTGATTTGGGAATGTAGAACGACAGCGGATGCTTCAACTTGCCGGGATCTACGTCAAACGCCATGCGGCACACATCGTAGAGCGAAGCCGAGGCCAGATCGTCACCTTTGATTCCCGGCAGGCGCTGAGAAAGATGCAGTCCTCGCGCACGAGTGAAGATCACCGTCTTGCTCTCGTTAATTCCAATTTGCTTATTCCGCTTCTTGTCGAAATAAGTCAGTTCGCCGCGCAGGGCCGCATGAATGTTATTGATGCCAAGCTCGAGATGGTCCCAGAAGTTCGCCATCGAATCTTCCAGGTCGAGCATCACGCCGGGAGCGCCGGAGTTGAGCATTTTGACGACTAACTCGGCGTCATCTGCCGGGCCAGTCATCTGGTTGCGTTGGTCCTGGCACCATTCTGGTAATGTGATGCTCCACTTCGCCTGCGTTGCCTCCGATGGAGGAAGATGGTTCGGCATCTTCCCTGCATGAGCATCGGCCAGTACGCGTTTGCGTTTGCCAACGAGCTCGCGCTGTCTTGGCGTGAAACGCTCATGCAAACGAAGAAAGAATTCAAGAAATCCGCTCGGGAGTGTACGCTTTGGATCGAAGTTCTGAGGCGCGGAGTTGATGTCAAAACCGTGCAGTTGGTCCATGCTGGTGAAACTGTAACAGGCGTGAGTCAGTCGCGCATCCTTTGCAGCGAGCACCATGCTGGGTTGGCATAACATGCTGCATCGAGGAGACGCAGCATGCTGTGTCTCTACCTGACTCATGAACACTGCCTATCTCTCCCTCGGCTCCAATATCAGCGATCGAGTGGCCAACATTCGCGAATGTATTGTCCTCCTCGGCTCGGCTGGACGCGTGAGTAAGGTCTCTTCCTTCTATGAAACCGAGCCCATGGAATTGCGGGAGCAGCCGTGGTTCATAAACTGTGTTGTGGAGCTCGAAACCTCACTCAGCCCGGAGGAACTCTTAGCCAACATCCGGCGGATTGAAGCTGACCTCGGGCGCACACGCGAAGTTCTCAAAGGGCCTCGCACAATTGATATCGACATCCTTCTTCTCGGCTCGACAGTTGTTGAAACGAAGGATTTGCAGCTGCCGCATCCCGCGATGCACAATCGAAGGTTTGTCCTGGAACCACTTGCGGAGATTGCGCCAGAGGTACGACATCCTATTTTGGGGCGTACAGCATGGGAGCTGCTGCAAAACTTACATCCACAAAATGGAATCGTCCGGCGTCTTGCGGCTAAGTAATTTTCTTGCTCCCAAGACGAGCACGCAGCTCTGGATTTGGGTAGAATCTCTGGGTGCGCCGAATTATGCCAGTGTTCCTGTTCGGGGTCATGACCTTCGTCGTTCCTGCAACCGCGAGCGTTCCCACCAGGCAGTATTCGGCTCCTGCCTCTGAACTGAAATCGCAGCTCGATTCGCAGACAGTTTCATTTGAGGATTTCAGGCGTCAACTTTCGATGCCGATGCTTGATCCGCGTCCGTTCTCTAATGAATTTTATTTGCGCGAGTTCGCGGCCGAGCCAGCGGAGTTCCGGCACCCACACTCTAAGTTTAGTTCGTTGAGTAATGCGGCTTCGGGGCTTTCGAAGAGAGTGGCAAGTTTGCGCCGCGCTCTGGCCCGCATGATGCCGTAGGTGCCTGGCTCACCGGTACAGATGCAACATGCTGCGTCTCCACCTGCGGCAAACTTTATCCTCCGCCCTACTGTGCTCTTTGCCGCATCATCAAGACGGCATCCGCCTATCCTCAAACTGAGTTCGCGGCCTTTTACTGCAAATTTATTTCGCTGTAACCATTCTGTAACACCTCCCTCGGAATATGAAGTTAAGTACCCATAGAAGGAGCAAATCGCCAATGAGAGGTCTTAAGCGGACCCTTACAATTGCAGCGCTGCTGGTCGGTTCTGCGGCAGCCCAAACGACTTTGAACGGAGCAGGCGCTACATTTCCATATCCGATTTATTCCAAGTGGTTTAGCGAGTACCACAAGCAGCACCCTGAGGTTGAGATCAACTATCAGTCGATTGGCAGCGGCGGCGGCATTCGCCAAATCATCGCTGGAACCGTTGATTTCGGCGCCAGTGACGTGGGCATGACTGATGAGCAGATGAAGCAGGCGAAGTCGCCTATTCAGCTCATTCCAACGGTAATGGGTTCGGTAGTACCGGCTTACAACGTTCCCGGAGTTAAAGAAGATCTGAAGTTCACCCCTGAGGTTCTGGCTAACATCTTCCTTGGCAAGATCACGAGCTGGAACGATCCAGCGATTCAAAAAATCAATCCCGATCTGAAACTCCCCAACCAGAACATTAACGTGGTTCATCGCTCTGACGGTAGCGGCACCACAGGCGTGTTCACCGATTATTTGTCCAAGGTCAGCCCCGAATGGAAGAACAGTGTTGGCAGTGGGACATCAGTAAAGTGGCCAGTGGGAATTGGCGGCAAAGGCAACGAAGGTGTTGCCGGAACGATTCGCGCGGTTGATGGCGCCATCGGATATGTCGAGTTGATCTACGCCTTACAGAGCAAGATCCCGTACGGCTCGGTAAAGAATGCGGCCGGCGCATTCGTGAAGGCCGATCTGCAGAACACCAGCGCGGCCTCGAACGGCGTAAAAATCCCCAACGACTACCGCGTTTCTATCACCAATTCCCCCAAGAAGGACGCATACCCAATTTCAACTTTCACCTGGTTGCTAATTCCGACCAAACCATCCGATGCAAATAAAGCGAAAATCATCAAGGACTTTCTCAGCTGGATGATCGACGATGGCCAGAAGATGGTGGAATCGCTGAACTATGCTCCCCTTCCGCCGGAGCTCCAGGGCCGCGTAAAAAATACCATTCAAAACCTGCAGTAAACTCCTCCCCTGTACTTCCTTGAAAGAGGCGCAGCATCCTGCGCCTCTTTGCATATCGAGTCCTGAAGCTCGTTTCCAAGCGATCAGAGTTTAGCAGGCTGCTGGTTGTCTAACGCTTTTCCCGATCCTGATAAACATGGTCCGCCGTAAGACTCTCGCCGCAATTGCCGCAGAAAGCGTCAGTGATGCGTACCGTGCGCTGGCATTGTGGGCAGGTCGGCGCCAATTGAAAGCGGCACTGCGGGCAGGCATTCGTATTCTTAAAGATACCCTTTGGAGTTCTTTGGCAGCATACCGGCCGAGGCGCCGGAACCACGCAAGCCAGGCTACGCCACGTTTTCGATCGCCATGGCAATCCCCATCCCGCCGCTCACGCACAATGTCGCGATCCCGAGATTGGCCTTCCGCTTGAGCACCTCGTGCAGCAACGTGACCGTAATTCGCGTGCCGGTGCAGCCAATGGGATGGCCCAACGCAATCGACCCACCATTCACATTGAGCTTTTCGTAATCAAAATGCAGCTGGCGATCGCAGGCCAGGACTTGTGCTGCGAAAGCCTCGTTCAGCTCGATCAAGTCGACATTGGAAACCTTGATGCCGTACTTTTCTTCTAGCTTCTTCAACGCAGGCACTGGACCGATACCCATGCGCTTGGGATCGACTCCCGCCGTGGTCGCGCCAACAATTCTCGCGAGCGGCTTCAGCTTGTGTTTGTTCGTGAACTCCTCGCTTGCCAATACCACTGCGGCCGCTCCATCTGTGATCCCAGAGGCATTCCCTGCTGTCACAGTTCCCTCTCCGGAAAAGACTGGTTTTAACTTTGCCATGTTTTCGAGAGATGCCGCGGGCAACGGATGCTCATCGCGTGCGAATACCTGCTTACCTTTTTTGCTTTCGATCGCGACCGGAACGATCTCCGCGTCAAAGCGTCCACTCTGGATGGCGCGTTCAGCACGCTGCTGAGAACAGAGCGCATACCGGTCCTGCTCTTCTCTGGAGATCTGGAATTCCCGCGCCAAGACTTCAGCCGTTTCCCCCATCACCATCTGCGCCATGGGGCAGAAAAAGCCGTCGCGATACATGCCATCGACCAGCTCCTGATTCCCCAGACGGTATCCCCAACGCGCACCGTCAAGGTAATAAGGTAGCCTGGACATCGACTCCGTACCTCCGGCCAGCACACATTCCAGACTTCCGTTTGCGATCTCCTGAAACCCCAACGCGATCGCCTTTAGTCCCGAGGCGCATGCCTGATTCACCGTATAGGCCGGTACAGTTTCGGGAACGCCGCTGCGGATGGATATCTGGCGCGCGACGTTAGGCCCTCCACCAGCTTGTCGTGCGTTGCCAATGATGGTTTCTTCAACCCGTTCGGATGAGACTCCGGCGCGCTCCAGCGCAGCCTTGGCCGCGATGACTCCCATATCGGCAGCAGTCATGTGGGCAAGCGAGCCGCCAAACTTGGCGATAGGCGTGCGCACGGCAGAGAGAATAAAGACGTCAGACAAAAAAGCTCCTTACTGTGAGAACAGTCCTTTCTCAATCGTAGCAGTTGGTGTGCCTTTGCTTACGTGGTTCCGGCCGCCTCGGCCCGTAGAAGGCTGAAGCACCCAAGCCGTATGTCTAAAGCCCATGCTCTCTCAAAATGAGGTTGTGAGATTTAGCGTTTCGTTCTACTCCGATGAATGGACATCCCAACCAGCGTACCGGCCGAGGCGGCCGGAAGCACGTAGGCAGCGCAGGGGCGTCGCAGGGTGCGTCGCAGAATCTGAACATCCTGGGCTTGTACACTGTCTGCGATGGATGCTCTCTACGGAATCCATGCGGTGGAAGAGGCGTTGCGCGCACGCAGCCGCTCGCTGGATCACGTGGAAGTCGCTCGAGAGCGGCACGATCAGCGGCTGCAGGCATTGATCGATCTGGCGCGCCAAGAGGGCGTTTCGTTGCGCTTTGTTCCTCGTGAACAGCTTGACCGCCTTGCGCGAACCAAGTCGCACCAGGGAGTCGTTGCCGTCGTAACCGGCAAAAATTATTCCGAACTCGATGAAATTCTTGCTCATAAAAACGGAAAGCACATTTTTGTCGTCGTGCTCGACGGTGTGGAGGATCCGCACAACCTTGGGGCGCTTATCCGCACCGCTGATGGCGCCGGAGTCGACGGAGTCGTGATTCCCGAGCGTCGAGCTGCGGCGGTTAACGCGACAGTTGCGAAGGCATCGGCGGGCGCTTCTGAGCACGTGAACATCGCCCGCGTCGTCAACCTGGCGCGAGCGCTCGAAGAGATGAAGGAACGCAACATCTGGATTGTCGGTCTGGATGAGCGCGGTGATCGCAGCTACGACCAACTCGACTACCGGATGGATTGCGCGATGGTACTGGGAGCCGAAGGTCACGGCTTACACGATTTGGTTCGCAAGAAATGCGACTACCTCGTCTCGATTCCCATGGCGGGAAAGGTTCCATCATTGAACGTGTCGGTCGCAGGGGCAATCGTGATGTATGAAGTCGCGCGCCAGAGGCGCGCGCTGGATACGGTATCAGTCGACCGTCCAGCCAAACAGCGTAAGGGCCTCGGCTCGTGAGATTGGTCATCGCCCTGGGCTTCGCGCTGGCGTTCTTAAGCGAAGATGCAGCATGCTGCGTCTCCACGGATGCGTTAATCCAATCGCCTGAGAAATCGACCGAACTCGATCGCAGTGCCTTTACTTTCCTGAATTGGGATCTCAACCTCCGCATCGAGACGGCTTCAGAATCTCTCTCTGTGCGCGGCAAGATCACCATGCGCAACGACTCTGATCAGCCACAGCGCCAGATTCCGCTTCAGATCTCATCGTCATTGAAGTGGGCATCCATCAAGCAAAACGGCAGCTCGATTCCCTTCACGGCTTCCAAAGTACGTTCCGATCTGGATCACAGTGGCAATGTGCAGGAGGCAGCGATCACGCTGCCTGTGCCGCTTTCACCGGGAGCATCGCTTGAGTTGGAAGTCGGCTACAGCGGAACTGTCTCGCTCGACACCACACGTCTCGCGCAGCTTGGGGCGCCTCTCGCAGCGCGTGTAGCGAGTGACTATGACCGCATCACGCCCAGCTTTACCTGTCTGCGCGGGGTCGGCCATGTGCTCTGGTTTCCTGTTTCGATCTCGCCGGCGATTCTCGCACAGGGCAATCGCGTGTTTGAGGAGACGAGCGCATGGGCGGTGCGACATTCCATGTCCCGCATGACCCTAAACATATCGGATTCGGACGTACCCGAAATTGACTACTTTTCTGCGAATGCGCAGAAATTCGGGTTCGTTTCCAATGGGCAACTAGGCCATGGCTTGCGGACTTTTTCCTGGTATCACCTTGGCCTCTCCGGACCTGTGCTTGTGGGCGCTCAATATCGTTCCGTACTTGCCAGAAACGATGTCAATAGCGTTTTCACGATCCGCTTCTTACCTGAACACGAAGCGCAAGCCGACGACTATGCTCGTGTGATCCGCAACACCGTGGCTCCGATCATCCGCAATTCAAAATTTCCGCCGCTAGCCTCGGTGCTGGAATTGCCAGAAGCAGAGGATTCAACATTCGAAGCTGATACGATACTTCTCACACCCCTCAAAACGATTGATCGGAAGTCACTGGAAGTCACTACTGCGTACATGCTTGCTCATCAGACCCTGTGGTCGCCTCGCGCCTGGATCTACGCCGGTGCCGCCCACCTCGCCCAGGCGCTGATGCGCGAACAGCAGGATGGGCGCGCCGCTGCCATCAGCTACATGCAGCAGCGCCTCACGCCACTGCTGCTTGTGGACTCCACCGCTCCTGAATCGGCTAAGAGCAGCAGCTTGGTGAACACAACGAGCGAAGTCTTCTTTCGCACCAAGGCAATGTATGTCTGGTGGATGCTGCGTGAAGCCGTCGGGCAGCGCGTTTTGCTCGACTCCTTGCAGCAGTATGATCCCGATGTGGATAAAGAGCCGTCATATATCCAGAAGCTTCTCGAAAAGAATTCGCACAAGGATCTGGAGTGGTTCTTCGATGATTGGGTTTACCAGGACCGTGGCCTTCCGGAATTTACCGCCAGCAATGGATATGCGCGTGCGAGCCTGCAGGGTATTTATCTAGTGTCCGCAACCATCGAGAACAAAGGAGCTGCGGCGGCGGAAGTGCCGGTTATCGTGCACACCGACAAGGGAGATGTTCCGACTCGCCAGCGCGTTCCAGGACACAGCAAAGTAGCGGTCCGAATCGAAGTCGGCAGCCGTCCCATTGAGCTGACCGTCAATGACGGAAGTGTTCCGGAAGCGGATCGATCCGACAACATCACTCCAATACGAATTGCCACTCAATAGAAAGGAAGCTGAATGGCATATATCCAATTCCTCGGCGCCGCCGGCACCGTGACCGGATCGAAACACCTGATCAATACTGGAGACAAGCAGGTGTTGGTCGACTGCGGCCTCTTCCAGGGACTGAAGCAGTGGCGCGAACGCAACTGGCAGCCGCTGCCGATTCCGGCAAGCGAGATCGATGCGGTGGTTCTCACGCACGCGCACCTGGATCACTCCGGATGGATTCCCAAGCTGGTCAAGCAGGGTTTTCGTGGACGGATTTATGCCAGCCCGGCAACCATCGACTTATGTGGGATTCTCCTTCCCGATTCAGGACATCTGCAGGAAGAAGATGCAGCTCATTACAACCGTAATAAATCCTCGAAGCACAATCCCGCTCTGCCGCTTTACACACTCTCCGAGGCACAGGATTCTCTGAAGTACTTCGAGCCTATTCCGTTCGAGAGGCCCGCGCAGCTCGGCTCGTTTTTTCAATTTCGATTTGTGCCGGCGGCCCACATCGCGGGTTCGTCGATGGCCGAGATTAAGCTGACGCTGAACGGTGGAAATAAGCGATTGCTATTTACCGGAGATATCGGCCGCGTACATGATGACGAGGTTTCTTCGGGAAAGGTTCAACACTTTGGTCCGCGAGAGGGCGAGTCTGCCGACGTGCTCGTGATGGAATCCACTTATGGGAATCGCCTGCATCCGACCAGCGACGTTCGTCCCGAGCTGGCGAAACTCATCTCCGATACCGCTGCGCGTGGTGGCACCGTTGTAATTCCTGCCTTCGCCGTCGAGCGCACGCAAAAGCTTCTCTTCCTTATTAAGGAACTGATGGAGGAGAAGCAGATTCCGAGCATTCCCGTCCATATCGATAGCCCCATGGCTATCTCCGCGATTCAGGTCTTTCTGAAGCACTCCGAGGAATACACGCCGCAGACGCGTGGATTGATCGCGCGTTATGGCTCTCCTCTCCAGTGGGACAGCTTCTTCTTCGATCAGAAGCAGGAAGACTCGCGCAAACTAAACGACGCGCGCTATCCGATGATCATCATCTCTTCCAGCGGCATGGTGACCGGCGGGCGCATTGTGCATCACTTGATCCATCGGCTTTCAGACCCGAGAAACACTGTAATCTTCATTGGCTTTCAGGCACCAGGCACGCGAGGTGCTCTGATAAAAGCTGGTGCATCATCAGTCAAATTGTTCGGCGAAGAGGTCCACGTTCGCGCGCAGGTCGCCGCACTCGAGCAGTTCAGCGATCATGCCGACACGCCGGAGTTGCTGAAGTGGCTTTCGACGTTCACGCAAAACCCGTCGCAGACGTATCTGGTCCACGGCGAACCGCCGGCGGCTGCAGCTCTGCGCGATGCAATTAGCGAGAAGCTTGGGTGGAAAGTGGATGTCGCGCAGTGGCTCCAGAAGGTGGAGATCGGTCACTAGCTCGACCGTCAAGCCAATGTCAGTCGCAAGGCTTTGTACCCGGCGCTGTCCATTATGAAACCGGCATCCTGAGCCTCTCCTTTAGCCGAACGATCTGCCGGAATGAGCCGAACTCCGTTGCTGCATCCTGGCTCTTTCACGAGGATTTGTCGTATAAGAGCCACGAAACGGCATGGAATCGAATGATCGCCGGCGATCCTTCGCCCAAAGGAGGGGCACAGGATGGGAGGGATTGAGGTGAGCTCAACACGTCGGTTCTCCGAAAGTGTCGCGAAATCTCTCGATCGCTAAACCACAGCCCTATTCCCGTCAGCATCCAAGCTTCTGATGCTGCGTACTGCGAATTCCGCGAGTTCCAGTCACCGGCCGCGCACTCTCAGGCTTCATAAGAATCCGCGTCTTTTTCACCGGCACCACAACATGAGCACGCTCGCGATCATCGTCACCATCGTCGGCATTGCATGGGCGCTGATCGTATTGCTGCAGCCCGCGCCTAAATACCACCTGGCGCAAACGCCTGACGGTTCCATCGACTCACCCGATTTCGTTCGCCAACTGGAAGCGATGACGGATACCAGGCTGCAGCGCGCTGTCTCCATTGATGTGCTGACAAATGGAGAAAATTTTTATGAAGCTGAGCTCGAGGCGATCGGCAAGGCAAGGCGGAATATCAATCTCGAGGCTTACATCTTCCATCATGGGAAAATCGCCAACCGCTTTCTGGAAGCCTTGGTCGAGCGCGCACGAGCCGGAGTGCAGGTTCGCATTGTGGTCGATGCGTTGGGAAGCTTCAGTACCTCGCGACATTTTTTCAAGCCTCTGCTCGAGGCTGGCGGACATATGGAGTGGTATCACCCGCTACGATGGAACAACTGGACCAGGGTGAACAATCGAACGCACCGTGAGTTGATGGTGGTGGATGGCGAAGTTGGGTTTATCGGAGGAGCTGGAATTGACGATCAGTGGCTCTCCGGTACTCGCCGGCAGCCACGCTGGCGCGATACGGTCTGTCGTGTGCGCGGTGAAGCAGTTGCTGGACTGCAGGGCGTCTTTCTCGAGAACTGGCTCAATTCATCGGGCGAGATTCTTGCTGGAAACGACTTCTTTCCGGAGCTTCCGACGAATGGAAGCGCGCAGGGATTCGTGATCGACAGCAGTCCGTCGTTCGGCGGATCGACTCGGGCCCACGTTCTCTATCAAGCTTTGATACGTTCGGCAAATAAGTCGATTTACATTACAACTCCGTATTTTCTTCCGGACACCTCCATTCGCGAGGAGATGCTGCGAGCCATCAAAGAGCGTCACGTGCAGATCAGAATCATTACCCCAGGACGCAAGAGTGACCATGCGATGACTCGCAATTCCGGCCGTGCGCTTTATGGCGATCTGCTGGAAGCGGGAGCTGAGATTTACGAGTACAACCCGACAATGATCCATGCCAAGGTGCTCATCGTCGATGGACACTGGTCTGTAGTTGGGTCCACGAACTTCGACAATCGCTCGCTCGGCATCAACGATGAGGTAAACCTTGCAACTCGCAGTCCCGAACTTGCTTCTCGCTTGACGCAAGATTTCCAGCACGATCTCGCCGAATGCCGGAGAGTCACCTACGACCAGTGGAAAAAGCGGCCGGTATGGGAGCGTGCTTTCGAAACCGCAGGGTGGTTTCTTCAGCGACAGCAATAAATGGCGATCACGATCCGCCTGGTTACATACAACATCCACAAATGCCGCGGCTGGGACCGCCGTGTTTCTCCGGAGCGCATTGCGCGTGTGTTGGCGCCCTTAAAGGCAGACTGCATTGCGCTGCAGGAGGTAGTGGACGGCTCTCCATTAGGGAGAGTGAATCAGGCGGAGGCGATCGCAGATGCTCTGACGGGGAAATACGAAGTTTTTTTTGGCCGGACGCGTGACCTGCGCGGCTCCCATTATGGGAATGCCACGCTCGCTCGGCTGCCGGTTGCATGCAGCGAGACGTATGACCTTAGCTGGAAGCACCGCGAGCCCCGCGGGTGCTTGCGCACGGACATTCGTATGAAAAGAGGAGAGCTGTTGCACGTCTTCAATGTGCATCTTGGCACAAGCTACCTCGAGCGCCGGGCCCAAGGCCCTCTACTGCTCAGCGAGGAAATGCTGAACCATGTCGCCCACACCGGCCCTCGCGTGATTCTCGGGGACTTCAATGAATGGACGCGAGGCCTCACCTCAGAGCTGATGGTCAAGCAATTCAGCAAGATCCATCTTCATGAACACCAAAAAAGACGAGGAACTTTTCCCGGCCCAATACCGGTATTGGAGCTTGATCACATCTACTTCGATCCCTCGTTGGAGCTTGTTCGATTCCGAATAGTTCGGAATCGGCTCTCGCTGCTGGCATCAGATCACCTGCCACTTCTGGCAGAATTCAGACTCAAGTCATAGTGCTTCAAGGAGTTAGCGATTCACAAGCAAGTAACTTTTTGCGATTACCACGAAGTTACTAGAGAGGTCTTTACAGCGGCAGTGACTCACAATATTCTCCCTCACGAAGGCAGTTCTGGGGGAGGGCTGCCGGGCGCTTGCGGCTTTCGGGCCGGCAGGCGCTTTGAATTTCGGGGCTCGCTATTGACGGGGGTTAACGCGAGCCCCTTAACTTCTACTGCGCCAAGGCCTTCTGGGCTCCGCTTCTTTTTGGCTGGGACATCATCTAATCAACTTCAGCTAGCCCAATGCTAGGATTGAAGGTTGGACCATTTCGATGGGGGAGAACTTACATGGCAGGTGACGCGGTAATGGAAGTGACCGATGCCAATTTTGAGCAGAGCGTGCTCAAGTCTGAACAGCCGGTAATGGTGGATTTCTGGGCTACATGGTGTGGCCCATGCAAAGCGCTGTCGCCAGTAGTGGATGAGGTAGCACAGGCTTATAACGGCAAGGCGAAGGTCTACAAAATGGACGTAGATCGCAATAACTCGACACCGATGCGCTACGGAGTGCGCGGAATCCCCACGCTGCTGATCTTCAAAGACGGCAAGGTGGCGGAGCAGATCGTCGGGTATGTGCCGAAAGACACCATTCAGAAGGCATTAGACAAGCATGTGTAGTCAGCTTCTAATCCGCTGAGCTTCTCAGCTGCGAAGCTCAAGTTTTGTTGTATCCAGAGCGCGCCGTAAGTACGGTGCGCTTTTCATTTTTCTGCTAAAGACGCAACTACTACCTGCTTTTCCTCATTTCCCCTTAGAATCATCGGTCGCCGGAACAGCACGGTACGGGATTCCGCGCGGGAGGATGAGCATTGGCTACCATCACTGAACCGAAAACTCCGGAAGCGCGATTTGAACCGTACGTTCCTTCCGAGACGAAGCTCAAAGAATTCACTCCGCGTGCGCTGATTCTCGGGTCGATATTTGGAATTCTCTTCGGCGGTGTGACGGTGTACGTTGGGCTCCGCGCTGGTCTCACCGTTTCTGCGTCGATTCCCATCGCAGTGCTCTCGATCAGTATTCTGCGCGCCTTTGGTCGGGCCACCATTCTCGAAAACAATATTGTGCAGACGACTGGGAATGCCGGGCAGTCCGTCGCGTCGGGCGTGATCTTCACTCTGCCCGCTCTCATCTTTCTAGGCTTTCAGCTCGAAGTTGCGCGGATTTTTCTGCTGAGTCTTGTCGGTGGACTCATCGGTGTGTTTTTCATGATCCCTCTGCGTCGGCAATTGATTGTGAAGGAGCATGGCGTCCTCACCTATCCCGAAGGGACGGCATGTGCCGATGTTCTCGTTGCCGGCGACCGGGGAGGCAGCTTCGCCGGCCGCGTCTTCTGGGGACTCGGCCTGGGTGCGCTTTACACGTTTTTCCAAAATGAGAATCTGCTCGCCGCCTGGCCTAGCACGCCTACGTGGGACATCAAGCAATATGCGGGTGCGTCGATTCGCGCCAACACCACCTCCGAATACATGGGCGTCGGATACATCATCGGACCGCGAGTCGCGGGTGTGCTGTTCGCTGGAGGCGTCTTTTCGTGGCTCGTGCTGATGCCGGCCATCCACTTCTTCGGCGCGGGCTTGGCCACGCCCATCTATCCCGGCACAATGCCGATCTCACAGATGTCGCCCACCGATCTTTGGCGCACGTATGTTCGCCCCATGGGCGCAGGCGCTGTGGCATGTGCCGGCCTGATCACGCTGATGAAGACCATGCCAACCATTGTCTCGGCAATACGCACCAGCGTGAAACAGTTGGGCTCGGAAAAGAGCGAACGCTCCAACCTGCGTACAGATGACGATTTGCCTATGTGGGTGACGGTTGGCGGCTCGGTGCTGCTGATTATCATGATGTGGGGGTTTCTCACGTTTAAGCCTGTTCCAGGCGCGCAGACTTCGCTCTTCGCCAATATCGTGGCTTCCGTCTTCGTCGTCGTTTTTGGATTCTTATTCGTTACAGTTTCTTCGCGCATTACTGGCCTGATCGGCAGCTCGGCCAATCCTGTTTCAGGAATGACGATCGCGACGCTGATGGCTACCTCCGCGATCTTTCTGGCGTTGGGCTGGACGGCTCCCGCTTTCGGCGCGCTCGTGCTCACCATCGGCGGAGTAGTTTGTATCGCGTCGTCCAATGCCGGCGACACTTCGCAGGACTTAAAGACAGGCTATCTGATTGGGGCGACTCCGAAGTGGCAACAGGCGGCCTTGCTGATCGGAGTCACCGTTTCCACATTCGCCGTTGGTTACACGCTGACAGGGATGAACAAGGGGCTCGAAGAATTCCGGCCACTTGTTAGGCAGATAGACCTCAATCGTCTGCCGCCGGGAGTCACCGTCGAAGAAACCAACGGGCAACGCGGCTTCACGCGCGATCGCTTCAGCTATCGCGATGCCCAAGGGCAGATGGTCACTCTCCCCGGGCATGACTACTACGTCCTGAATGCGATTAATTCCTCGGAAATTGCCAGCGGCAAGTACCTCTACAGCCCTAAATCGGGACAGATCGAAGTACAGTGGATCCAGGGCATCGGGAGTGAGCGTGCTCCCGCTCCTCAAGCACAGTTAATGTCGACTGTGATCAACGGCATTCTGACACGCAAGCTGCCTTGGGGATTGGTAATGCTTGGAGTGTTCCTGGTGATCGTGGTCGAGCTGCTGGGAATTCGCTCTTTGGCGTTTGCTGTGGGGGCTTACATCTCGATCGGAACGACGCTTGCGATCTTCGCTGGCGGCGTTGTCCGCTGGCTCGTAGAGTCCGCCGCCAAACGCGCCGGCGAAACTCCGGCTGAAACCGATGTTAGCCCCGGTTCTCTGTATGCCAGCGGCCTGATCGCTGCGGGCGGAATCATGGGCCTGGCTGGTATTGGTGTGAAGCTCATATTTGGAGCCGACAAGCCAAACCCGTTGGACATCAGTTCGCGGTTGCCGGCGATGGGTTTCGGTGCACTGGGGTTGAATGTAGTAGCGGTTATTGCGTTTCTTGTGCTCGCGTGGTCTCTCTATCACTTTGCCCGCAAACCGCTGGGGAGTGGTGGAAGCACAGCAGCAAAAAATTAACCCATTGTTGTCTTTGTGGCACACCGCCCTCGGCTGTGAGGCCGCTGTGCCACATTGGTTTTCTTTCTCAGCCCGCCCTTAAATGAACCTTCAGCATCCTTTTTCCCAAACGGAGAACAAATGGATTCGGAAGGCTCCGTCTCAAGATTCGATCTTCCACTAGCACATTTTCAACGTGAACCGCTCTTTCCTTAATTTTTCTTTGAGCCTCGGTGCGCGAGGGCGTGAGAGCACAAACTACCAGCAGCTTGTCGATCTCAATGGGAAGAGGATCGGCGGCAGCACCACCCAATCCAATCTGGGAAGTAAGCACGTTGCATTGCGGCAGTTCATCAGGTACCTGATGCTTTTGGAACTGCTTCGCCCAGTTCTCCTCCGCCTCGTGCGCGGCCTGCTCGGAGTGAAAATCCTTGACAATTCTGCGTGCCAAATCCTTCTTGGCTTGCATGGCATGCACTGCGCCTGACGCGACCCTTGACTTCAAGTCCTCGATCTCCGCCGTTCGCAAATCGGTGAGCAGAGTGTAGTAGCGCCACATCAGCTCGTCGGAGATCGACATCAGCTTGCCGTACATCTCGAGTGGCGGCTCTTTGATTCCGATCGCATTCCCCAGCGACTTCGACATCTTCTGCGTGCCATCAAGCCCTTCGAGGATGGGCATCATCAGGACAACCTGCGTGGGCTGACCGTGCTGGCGTTGCATCTCACGGCCGGTAAGAAGATTGAATTTCTGATCCGTTCCGCCGAGTTCCACGTCGGCTTCCAGAGCGACGGAGTCATAGCCCATCGCGAGTGGATACAGGAGCTCGTGCATGGCGATTGGCTGCTCTTTTTGAAAGCGATCATGAAAGTCGTCGCGTTCCAGCAATTGCGACACTGTGTATTTTTCAGCGAGGCGGATGAAATCGATGGCGCTGAATTTCGAGAACCATCGGCTGTTGAAGTCGATCACCGTTTTTTGATGATCGAGAATTTTGAAGACCTGCTCCTTATAGGTCTCCGCATTGCGGTCGATCTCTTCGCGCGTTAATGGCTTACGGGTGGCCGAACGTCCGCTGGGATCGCCGATCAAGCCGGTAAAGTCGCCGATCAGGAAGATGGCGGTGTGACCCATGTCCTGAAAATGTTTGAGCTTGCGAATCAAAACCGTGTGACCAAGATGCAGATCGGGCGCGGTGGGATCGAAGCCGGCTTTCACCTTGAGGGGCTTGCCGGTTTTGAACGATTTTTCCAGACGCTCGCGCAGTTCCTGCTCGCGAATAATTTCCACCGCGCCCTTCTTTAGATATGCGAGCTGCTCGTCAACTTGAGGAAAGGTCATGCGATATGGGTAAAGAGCTCCGACTCACGTTGCTCGGTCAGGTCCTGCATTTTGGGCGTGTAGTCGAGAAAATGAGGGGTGCGGCGATGCGCGTCGAGCGCGGTGTCATCGCGATAGAGCTCGTAAAGCATGAATTTTCGCGGCTCTTTGCGCGACTGGAGCACGTCGAAACGCATGCATCCGGGCTCAGTTTGTACCAATTTGACATAGGAACGGAACATATCGGCCGTTTCCTGTTCGCGGCCAGCTTTTACGGTGATATGAACTGTCAGGCAGATCATCGGGGCTCCAGGAATCCTTCATTTTACGGGAAAAGGCGGGTTGAACATGGAGACCAGAAAGAAACCGATGTCCAAAGCTAACCTACGCTGCGCGATATCGTCCTTTCCGCATGCGGGCTCTTGCCATTCTCGGACCTGGAGCGCAGGACAGCGACTTAGAACGTCTGCGAGACACCGGCCTAAAGGTTGAGCATTGGGACACCAGTGATTCGCAATCCGCCGCCGATCTTGTGGCTGTTATGGGCGGAGACGGCACAATTCATCGCTTTCTTCCACAGCTTTTGCGGGTGAAAATCCCGGTTTTGCTGGTTCCATGCGGCAGTGGAAACGACCTGGCGCGGGCTGTAAGCATCTCGACAGCACAAAATGCGCTGGATCTGGCGCGGCAATTCGTCGCCGGAAACGCCATCCTGCGCGTGATAGACGTCGGAATCATCGTCAATAAATACGGTTACGAGATCCCTTTTTGCTGTGTTGGCGGCCTTGGACTGGACGCAATTGCAGCCGAATGCGCCAATTCTATGCCGCGCGGGCTTCGTGGAAACGGCGGTTATGTGCTTGGAATGACTCGTGCGCTGCTGCAAGCGCCGGCTTTGCGGCTGCGAATTTGCGCTAATGGACGCGAAATTACGCAGGATTCCTGCATGCTTAGCTTCGCTAATACACCTTCTTTTGGCGGTGGATTGCGCATTGCGCCGCACGCAAAGCTCGATGACGGCGCACTGGAGTGCGTTCTGGTGCAGAAAATGGGACGTTTAAAGCTTCTTCGGAGCGCCATTGCGCTGCTTCGAGTGCGTCATTTGCAGCTTAAGGAAGTCACTTCTTTCTCCTCCGAGCGCCTGCGAATCGAGAGCAATCCGCCTACTTGGGTGTTTGCGGATGGCGAACCGGTGTGCCAAACTCCGATTGATGTGCACGTTATTCCTCGCGCTTTGCGCCTGTTAAGCGCTTAAAAGACGGAAACTGCGGCTTCCGCGAGCAGTTTCAGCCGTTGCGCATCATCCATTTGCGGCATTGCGCCCGCTTCCGAAGCCACCCAGGACGCCCATTTATTGGCAAATGCCAGCGTCTTTTGCAGCTCTAATCCGCGCAAAATGCAGTGGATGGCGGCGGCAGTAAAGGCGTCGCCGGCGCCGATTGTGTCGCGCACGCGCACCTTAAAGCCGGGATGCGACACGACTTTTTCGCCTTGTGCAGCCATTGCGCCACGCTCTCCGCACGTTACCAGCACCACTTTAAGGCCGTATTTGTCCAGCAATTCGCGCATTAGCGCGCCGTTAGAAGCGCTTTTCAGGCCCAAGATCGCCGCTATTTCGGGCAATTCCACGTCATTTAACTTCAAAATGGTCGCCAAATGGAGCGACGAATCGATGATTCCGCGCTCATAAAACGGCCTTCGAAGATTGATATCGAAGACTCGCAGACACTCCGGGCGCGTGTTTTCGAGAAAATTTTGAATGGTTTCACGCGATTTTGGGGTTCTTTGCGCCAGGCTTCCGCAGCAGACGGCGTCACAGTTAGCGGCTATTTCGCGCCATTTCGGGGTCCATTCGAGCGCATCCCAGGCGACCGGCTGGCGGATTTCGTACTCCGGCTGACCGGCTCTGAATCGAACCTCCACGGTACCTGTTGGAAGTTTCAAATCGGTCTGAATACCGCTGGTGTCGAGATTGCGTCCGGCGAGCTCCGACTGAATCTGCGCGCCCAGCGAGTCATTCCCGATTCGGGAGGCGATGATTGCATGCTCGCCCAGCAGGGAAGCGATGTACGCGAAGTTGAGCGGCGCCCCGCCGAGATGTTTGCCCGTGGGAAGCATGTCCCACAGAGCTTCGCCAATGCCGACTACCAAGTGTGCGGGCAGAGCCATGATAGGAAGCTATGTGGCACAGCCGCCCTCGGCTGTGGACTCTGCATAGTACACAGGCGACGGCGCCTGTGCCACACACCATTTTTAGGTGATCTGGGTACTAGAAATGTTGTGACTGGCCAAACTGTCATCCTGAGGCCCGATGTTGGCCGAAGGATCTCCCGCGATGCCTTGGAACGTACTTGCTGCCTCACGGCTCTTTGGCGAATATCCTCGTGAAAGGGCCGGGATGCAGCGAGTCAGTCTGATTCATTCCGGGAGATCCTTCGGCCAACAGCGCGCCTCAGGATGACAGTTCTTAACGAGCACGACTCGGGACCATTCTAGTGTCCCAGGATCAGTCCGTGTGGCACTGCCTGGGGAAATACATAGGCGTACATCAAAACGATCAATCCCACGATCGCTCCCAGTGCGATCGAGTGCCACACCACGAAGCGGAAGATCTGGCCCTCGTTTCCAAGCTGATTGGTCGCTGCTGTTGCCACGCAGATCGACTGCGCATCCACCATCTTCCCCATTACGCCGCCGGCGCTGTTGGCGGCGCACATCAGCACCGGATCTAGGCCGAGCTGCTGCGAGGTAATGCGCTGCAGGCTGCCGAAGAGCGCGTTTGACGACGTGTCGCTGCCGGTGAGCGCCACTCCGAGCCATCCCAGGAAGGTTCCGAAGAATGGATAAAACCTTCCGGAGCGGGTAAAAGCGAGTCCCAAAACGGCATCGAGGCCTGAATATCGCGTGACGTAGCCCAAGCCGAGCATGAACGAGATCGCGAGTATGGCAAAGCGCATTCGATACAAGGTGTGGCCGAAGACACGCAGCAGCCGTCGCGGACTGAGTCCCAGAATGAAACCCGAGATGACGGCGGCAAGAAAGCATCCGCTGCCCGTGGCTGAGAGCCAGTTGAAATCGAACCTCGCCGCTTCGCGCGTGGGCTTGGCCACTACAGGAGCCGCGCGCATCACGTTGTTGTGCAGAATCGGGAACTCCCAGCCGCCGCGCTGGAATGCCGGAGTTGTGTAGCGATTCATGGCGGTCTTAATGGTTGGCAGGCCCCAAAGCAACACGATGACGGAAAGAATGAGGAACGGCAGCCAGGCCAATGCTGCTTCTTTGCGCCGCTCGCGCATAAATACCTTCGGATCTGGCGGCGGGTTATCGATCAGCGACTGGCGAATGCGGTCTGCCTCCTCCTTTGACAGAGACTTCGTCGTGACACTCAGTGTCGCTGTAAAAACCTTTCCCTCTCGCCATAAGCGCTTCGGTTTCCAGAGCTTCAGAAACACCACCAGCACAATCATCGAGACGACTCCACTGGTGATATCCACAAGATTGCTATCCATGTAGTTCGCCCAGAAGAACTGCGTGGCGCCGAAGGAGAATCCAACGACGAGGATCGCCGGCAGCACTTCGAAGGTCAGCTCCCATCCCACCATGGCGCGCACCAGCCAAAATGGAACTATGACCGCCGTGATGGGAAGGATGCGTCCAATCATCGCGCTCAAATCCGGCTCAGGCAGGCCGCAAACCGCAGCCAGCGTGTGTACCGGGATGCCGATCGCTCCCCATGCGACTGGAGCGGTGTTCGCGATCAAGTTGAGCGCAGCGGCGTGGAAGGGACGGAATCCCAGGCCGATCATGAACGCGCCGGCAATCGCGACCGGCGATCCAAATCCGGCACAGCCTTCGATGAACGCGCCGAAGCAGAAGGCCACGAGCAGCACCTGCAGGCGCTGGTCATAAGTGATGCGAGCAATCGAGCGCTGCATGATCTCGAATTTGCCGGCCTCGACTGAGACGTCGTAGAGAAAGACGGCAGCCACTACGATCCAGACAATCTTCAGCAATCCAAATGAGACACCGTACAGAAAGCTAGCCGCGGCGAGCGAGACAGGCATGTGAAACGCCGTAGTCGCGACGACCATCGCCGTCGCCACGCCGGCTAACGCAGCCAGATGCGGACGTACCTGCAGTCCAGCCAGCAACACGAAGAGCACAATAATCGGCAGCGCCGCGCACAACGTGGACAGCCACCAATGTCCGAACGGATCGTAGGTCTGGGTCCAGGCCATGGGTGGGGATTGTACCGAACAACACCCGGATCGGCTGCGGTTAGCGGTTCTGAGAACTGGGTGATTGTTCACATTTCGGGTGATCCTTTGCGATTGATGACTCCTACGCTCAAATTGCATCGGCCCGAACCACGCGGCATAGGCTCGTCACCAATGATGTGATATCATGATATCAAGCGATAAGATCGGAGGAAGATATGGGGCAGCTTGTGGTGCGGAATCTCGCGAGCGCTGTGAAGGAACGGTTGCAGCAGCGGGCCCGGCGGAATCGCCGAAGCATGGAGGAGGAGGTGCGTGAAATTCTTCGCAATGCGGTCATTAATGATGATGAAGGCTCGGCTCGCGGACTTGGCTCCGAGATTGCCCGCTTGTTCGCCAAAACCGGATTGCACTCTGACATTGCAGAATTGCGAGGTAACGAAATAAACCCGGCATCGTTCGAGTCATGATTATTCTCGACACCAACGTGCTTTCCGCATTAATGCAGCAGGAGCCCGATAAGAAAGTTGTGGCGTGGCTCGACCAGCAGCCCCGAACATCGATCTGGACTACGTCATTGACGCTTCTCGAAGTGCGATTCGGGCTGCAGATCATGGCCAGGGGAAAACGCAGATCTTTGCTGATGCAAGCATTTGAAAATCTGCTCGACATGATGAGCCAGCGGGTCGCACCGTTTGATGCCGCCGCGGCCAGGCAGGCGGCTGACTTGAGGGCATCTCGTAAACGACGAGGCCGACCGGGAGAGCTGCGGGACACGATGATCGCAGGGATCGTCGTTGCGCATCACGCTGCGCTCGCCACGCGCAACCTGAGTCACTTTGAAGATTTGTCCGTCCCTGTAGTTAACCCCTGGCTCGCCTAAGCTGCCGCGAGGATTCGGCCACGAATTGAAGATCGCAGTGACCAGGAGCGGGACGCAGCATACCGGCCGAGGGCGGCGGAACGACCGATTCACAGATCGGGAACACGAATGCGAGATACGCCTATCTTCCAACCTCCAACCTTGTCGGTGCTTAGGTATCAGGTGGGACAGTAGTCAGCGGGAGTACTCAGTAACAGATCAGGCTCTCCCCTTTTGGCACACTAACACTTCAGCGTTCGTCTCTTTCCGAATTCCCCGGCTGCAGGTGCTTCACAAGCTTGTCGGCCTCATTGGCCGTTTGGTTTAGTCCAGACGGATCGTTCAACTGTGGCAGGGATTTCCAAAAATCCCGGAGTTGCTCGGCTGCGAAGATGGCTGGTTGGTACCGAATTTCATCCAGCGATCGTATAAGAGCGATTGTCTGGCTATAGCGATCCCTGTAACCGTGAGTCTCAGCCCAAATGCCGTTTTGGTCGATCAGATTCCACCAGCCTACCGGCAGCGTTGGGCCAATCGCCTGCCAATATTTCACATCAGCTTCCAGCCTGGATGTCAGCTCCGGACCTGCCGCAGCTCCTCCCGCCTTGGCATATTGTTCTATGAGCGTTCCATCGTCTTTTGAAAATTTCGGATCGTCCAACATGGAACGAATCGTGGGCAGTGCTGCCTCTCCAGATTTTCCCAGCTCCTCCAGCACAAAGTTTTTGGCTGGGTAAATTTTCGAATCGGCGTACGATCTCAAAGCCTCAGCACGCGCCTTGCGATCTTCAATCGCGACGGCGGCTTCGATTTGCTGTTGAAGCCGGAGAACGTCGAAAGTCCTCTCTTTCAGGCTGGATTCTGACAACTCCTCCCTCCTGACCTCCCCCGCATTCCGTTCAGTCGAATACCACAGACGGACAAATACGCTCGGACCGGGATTGATCATCTGTACGAATCCATACGCACGACCGTCGTAGATCCATGCTGCCGAAGCCTTCATATCGCTGAAAAGATTAGCTGCAACCCAACGGGAGCTTTTCCCTCTGCTCTCTGCAGCCTGTGACCCATCTTTCAGGTACAGCACGATTCTGCTTCCCGGAGGAACAATAGGGACCTCAGTCCATCTTTTGAAAGGTGAAAAGGAATCACGCGGATACCAGCTAATCGGCACTGAATCGGGCTTTGGCGCCAAATCAGGAATAGCAACGATAGTTCCCGGGAGCAGATCGCCTTTCCATGACTCCAACACCTGAAAGCTGCCGTCGTCACTCAGAGGAGTGACCACCACGATATCGGTGGCATGCCAGGAGGAGTAGTCGAGCATGAACGAAGGCCGAATCCCGCCAAAGGCGCAACACGATGTAAGCAGAATGAGCAACCTGCAGAGGCGAGTGCAGAAGGGCCGAATCATTTCACCGCTC